>REGK01000060.1 GCA_003702545.1 Candidatus Nitrosopumilus sp. | reverse complement strand
GAAAATGAAGCTGATGCAGCTGCATTCAAAGAAGTGTTACTTCGATGGCAAGCAAAAGGTCAAGAAGGTGACAAAGACAAAGCCCCCGATCTAATTCAAATTGGAAAAAAGAAATAGACTATTAATATTTGAAATACATCAAACCTGTATTGTCAGAATTTTCAGTTAATGAAAAAAAGATTCTATCAGATCATTTTTCAAATACTGATGACAATGTGTTTGCCATAATTACACCGCAACAAGTTGATCGTGGTGCATTGATGTCAAGATACAGTAGAACAGACAAAAGTATGCGACGGATTTTTCTTGATGAATTTCTAAAAAACAAAAACAGGGGAGAAGAATTTTACAACAGAGTACTTTTAGAATATGGAGATGATTCAGTTGCAGAACTTGGTGAAGCACAAATTGCAATTGAAGGGTTATCAAACATTGCAGTAAAAAAAATTGAAGATAGAAGAATCGGATTGTCATATTTAGAAAAATCATCAAGATATGTTGCATGGAACAAAAAAGAAAATGGAAAATACAGATTTTACAGAGACCCAGAAATTATGAAATCAAAGTTTGCAGACATGTATGAAGAGACATGTAATTTTTCATTTGATGTTTATTCAAGAAACATTGAACCAATGATAAATTATGTTAGAGAAAAATATCCAATTGAGAAGTATAATTTCAAAGACTCCAGAGATGGAAAAGAAAAAGAATTTTCAAAATTGAAAAATGAAAGTGACATAAAATCTGCAAATATGATTTACAGAGGCTCTACAAAAGCCAAAGCACTAGACATTCTAAGAGGATTACTACCAGCATCAACTTTGACCAATGTTGGAATTACAGGTAATGGTAGAGCATTTGAGTATCTACTAACAGTTCTAGCCTCATCGGACCTCAAAGAAGAGCAAGATTTAGCCTCAAAAATCAAAAAAGAACTCGATAAAATCATCAAATCATTTGTCCGACGGGCCGATGACAAACACGGAAAGGCATTTCAAAAATATCTCAGAGATGTAAAAAATAAATCAAAAACAATTTCATCCAAACAAATCAAATCAAATCCAAAGAAAGGAACTAGAACAAAACTAGTGGATTATGAATCAGAAAAAACCGCAATGGACAAAATAATTACTAGTATAGTGTATGAACAGTCTCCCAGTACATCATATCAAGACATTTTGCAACAAGTGAAAAAAATGCCAATTAAAAACAAAACTAAAATCATTGACGAATTTGCAAAACTTAGAACAAATAGAAGACATAGACCATCACGCGCATTTGAAAATGTCTATTATACTTTTGATTTATACAATAACTTTGGAATGTTCAGGGATTTTCATAGACATAGAGCACTAACATTAGAAAGACAACTACTTACAACAGACCACGGATACAACATTCCAAACGAGGTAAAAATTCTTGGAATCGAGAACGACTTTAAAGATTGTATGAACAAAACAAAAGAAACATTTGATAAAATTAAGAAAAAATATCCTGAACAAGGGCAGTATGTTGTAAACTTTGCATACAACTATCCATACTTTATGAAATTTAATCTAAGAGAAGCATGTCATTTGTTAGAATTAAGAACGGTTCCTCAAGGACATGTGGATTACAGAAGAGTTGCACAACAAATGTTTTCACAAATCAACAAGGTCCATCCAAACTTGAGTAAAATTATGAAATTTGTAGATATGAAAGAATATGACTTGGAGAGATTTGAATCAGAAAAAAGAACAGAAGAGAAAAGAAAGAAGTTAAAATAGAAAATATTCAAATAATTTTGGAGTGAAAATAAGACATGTCAGAGAAGGTTAGAAAGACTCCCGATGAGTGGAAAGAGCAGTTAACACCAGATCAGTATGAAATTTGCATCAATCATGGAACTGAACCACCATTTTCAGGAAAATACAATAATACAAAATTAGAAGGCAAGTTCAAATGCACTTGTTGTGGAGAAGAACTTTTTTCATCAGATGCAAAATTTGATTCAGGTTCAGGTTGGCCAAGCTTCTGGCAGCCAGTTTCAGAAGATAAGATCGAATATGTCTCAGATACATCATATGGAATGGTAAGAACGGAAGTCAATTGCAACAAGTGTGGAGCACATTTAGGACATGTTTTTGATGATGGACCACAGCCTACAAACCAGAGATATTGCATCAACTCTATTTCATTACAACATGAAAAAGATGAAGAAGGTCAATAATTTCAAAAATTATTAATAAAACACATTTAATGATAAGAAAATCAAATGAAAAAGAAAATGAGCAGTAATCATAGTAAAAGGAATGATGTAATTTGAGAATAATATTATGTGGGTTTGGTGTTGTTGGCCAAAGTTTAGTAAAATTATTTGAATCAAGAGCAGAGGATCTGTATGCAAAATATGGACTCAAGCCAAGAGTAGTTGGAGTCTTTGATAGTAAAGGAAGTGCAGTAGACAAATCAGGATTAGATTTTAACAAACTCATTGAAGTTAAGAAAAAGTTTGGAACCGTAAAAAATTATGCAGATACCAAAAATACAATGTCAGGTATTGATATGCTCAAAAATGTTGAAGCCGATGTTCTCATTGAAACTACTGCAAGTAATTACAAAGACGCAGAACCAGGAATGACACATATCACAACTGCGATGAAAAAAGGAATGCATGTAATATCAGTGAATAAAGGACCACTTGCACTTGCATTTCCTTCACTAATGGAACTTGCAACATATAATCAAGTCATGTTCAAATTTAGTGGAACAGTAGGTGGAGGAACACCAATTCTAGACTATGCAAAAAATAGCCTAAGTGGTGAAAGAATTACATCATTTGCAGGTATTTTGAATGGAACTACAAATTACATCCTAACTAACATGGCAACAGGAATTTCATATGGAGATGCACTAAAAGATGCTCAAGATAAGGGATATGTTGAGGCAGATGAATCCCTAGATTTAGATGGTCTTGATGCTGCAGCCAAACTAGTAATTCTTGCAAATTGGATTATGGGAATGAAAGTAACGATGCCAGACATTAATTGTACAGGAATTCGTAAAGTAACAACAGAAGACATCAAAAAAGCAGAGAAGAGTAATTGTGCAGTAAAGCTAATTGCATCATGTAATAAAGAACTCATAGTTGCTCCAAAAGAGATTCCAAATGACGATCCTCTTTGTGTAAATGGAACACTTAATGCAATTGCATTTACATCAGAGCATTCAGGTACACAAACAATCATTGGAAGAGGTGCTGGAGGTATGGAGACTGCTAGTTCTATTCTAAGAGATTTACTAGACATTAGACAAGAGATTGCAAGAACTTGAAATCAAATTTAATTTCAAAGAGTGAAACATCAGCACTCTTAAAGACAGTTTCAGAACAGTGGGGGATTGAATTTCCTAAAATAAAAAACCTCAAAGTACATCAAATTTTGGATGATGCACAAATCATTACGGGGAAAGGAATCAAAATTCTAAAAATTAATGATGACTACTTGCCATTTTTATCAGAAACAGAAACTCTAGAAAAATTTCCTAGTGTTACAGTAGACATGGGCGCAGTCAAATTCATGTGTAAAGGAGCAAACTTGATGAGACCAGGAATTAGATCATTTACAGAATTTGATAAAGATAAACTAGTTTGTATTGTTGAAGAGTCACAACACAAGTTTTTGGCAGTAGGAAAATCAGTTGTTTCAAGTCAAGAAGTAGGGAGCATGGATAAAGGAGAAGTTTTGAAAAACCTACATTATATTTCAGATAAATTCTGGGAAACTGGGAAAACGATTTACGATTAGTTTTAAAATCTATTTGATTTCTTCTGTGAATTCTTCAGTACCATCTTTGGTAATGACAAGAACATCTACACCATCACCACTTGCAGAATCTCTAAGGGATGCTGCACGTACTGCACGTTTTGCTAAATCAATTGCCTCATCTTTAGTCATGTTTGGTTTGAATTGAG
>REGK01000003.1:40338-48716 GCA_003702545.1 Candidatus Nitrosopumilus sp. | reverse complement strand
TATGGAATCAAGACCTATTGGTACATTTCTCAAAAATTCTAGAAAAATCACTACATGAACCAATTTGGTTTTAAGAAAAACCAATAAACAATAACTAAAATGAAATTATTATTACTACCTCTACTTGCAATTACCATTTTACTAGGTTTAACCTTTGAAGAAAGTTTTGCTGAGGATAAATACGGTTCACCAACCAATGAGAAAAAAATTGGTTTAACTGAAGAGGGCAAAAAATATCTTAAAAATGCTGATGCATATAATCCACGAAGTACTGGAGTTATTTTCAAAATCTGTCTAAATAATCCTTGGTCCACATTTGGATGGGAAGAGGCATCTTATGGCACTTGGGATCAACAAGAATTAAAACAACATGTTGTTTCAAAATGTACTGAGGCTGATGCAAACTTTAGTTTATGGCCTACAGGTAAAGTGTATTTGCTAGCAATTGCACCTTCATCTAATCTTGATGAACATAAAGTAGATACTATTGGAGGTGCAGATAATCCAATCATATGTGCATCTGGTGATGCTGGTTCTGTTAAAACTGGTGCTTCTGACTCTGGATTCATGACTGAAATTGGCCATGACACTGGAGTCTTTGCTGGTTCTATTTCCTTAGGTGGACCAGCTTACAAAAGAATTACGTCTGAAAATGGTGCTTATCAATATGGTGGAACAAATGATGGTGCTAACGAATCAAGATATGGTAGTATCAAAACATGTGCACTAAAGGCAAGTAGTAGCGGTGCATTTACTGTAACTTGGGAGTATAATGATGATGAATTTGTTTCAAAGTCTATGAAGTATTCTTATAGAGAGGCTGATGTTAAATTTGGAAAAGACATCTACTATCCTGGAGACACAGCTAAAGTAATTGTTCATGATAGGGATCTCTTAAGATGGAGTTGGGATAACAAACCAGTTCCTGTCCACGTTTGGTCTGACTCTGATAAAGCTGGTGTTAATGTTGGTGTGACTTATGATAGACAATTCTGGATTCCTGTTGCAGCAGATGGGCGAAGTTCTGGAGATGTCGAGCTATCTCTATGGCGTGAATCAATAGATTCTGGAGAGAATGCAAAGTCATCTGTTTTGTATGTTCAACCAGGCGATAATATCTACATGGAGTATAGAGACTATACCATGCCACCACCATTTAGTGAGGATAATTGTAGTCAATGGAGAGTATCTTCTTCTTTAGCTCAATGTGAGTATAAGAGAATTACAAACGTTGCCAAAGTCTCTGACAAATCCCCTGATTCCAGTTTGGTATTGACTACAACATCGGATAAGAACTTGCCAAATATTTCATTTATTGAGCAATCTGCATCTGTTAGCATCCCTGATGACGCCTTACAAAAGTACAGCACTTCAGGAAAATACATGGTAAAGACATGGTGGGAACATGACAGAAAATTCTTACTTGGTGCTGATAACAAAATCAACATAGCAGTATTTGATGGCTTGACAGAAAAACAAATTCAAAATGTACGTTACTACTTTACATTTACTGAAGATGGTCAGGATGTCATTGCTGATAGAATTTTCTCAGTAGATGGTCATGAGACTCACAAAGTCAAACCATCAAAAATAGGAAATTCAGAGTTAACAATAGGCTCCATTAATGGTGATTCTGGAGAAGAAATCAAGTTTACAATTACTGCAACTGATGAAATCTTTGAAATCTCCCCTGTATACTATGATGCACAAGCCCTAACCACTGCTTCTTCAGCAGACATTATTGAATACTTGGAGCAAAAAGAATCTGTTCCAAACTGGATGGAGTTTACCATTAACAAATGGGTATCTGGAGAAATTACTGATGTTGAGCTAGTCAACCAGGTAAGTTATCTAATCCGAGAAGGAATAGTTTAAGTTATTTTTTTAGAAAAATCAATTTTTTAATTATTAACTACAGCAAATACTGTTTTTTGTTCTCTTGTAATTTTTTCCACAACCCCCAACTCCCTTAGCACTTTGAGTCTTTTTGATAAGAGGGATTTTGATACTTTGGTTTTTTCAAAAATCTCATCTAGTGTTTTAGGATTGTCAAGTACATCTATGATTGTTTTGAGATGAATGTTATTTTCAAGAGAAATTCTAATTTGTTTTTCATAGTTTTGGTCGTTTGTAAAATATCTGATCTTGTCAATTTTTTGCTGTTTTACCATTTTATGTTCAACTAATTTGTTCATGTGAAATCTGGCAGTCGATGAACTTATTCCTAGTTTCTTAATAATCTCCGAAGATGTCTTTCCAGGATGAGATTCTATATACTCATAAATTCTGACATTTTTTTCTTTCACAAAACTAGTCAAAGAGTTAAAAATAAAACAAAATTGGTACATTCGCAAAAGGTAATAGCTTTTTTTGTAAATGTACCGATTTTGTTTAATTATAAAATAAAGTCATCAAATTAATGAAGACGACTAGAGTATTGTTAGCGTTTGCTCTAACTGCACTGCTAACTCCAATACTTGTGGAAAATTCACACGCTGAAGATATTCCATCATGGGTAAAAAATAATGCCGGATGGTGGGCATCTGGAGATATCTCTGAGGCTGATTTCTTGAAAGGTATCGAATATCTCGTATCTAATGGTGTGATTTACGTTAGTTCATCAAGTTCAAACACTAGTTCTGAACCAGTTCCATCATGGGTAAAAAATAATGCCGGATGGTGGGCAGATGGTTCACTAACTGATACAGAGTTCTTGACTGCCATTGAGTACTTGGTAGAAAACGGAATTATCTCTGTAAATGCAAAATCTGTCAGCATTTCATCTGAAGGTATATTCCTTGTCTCACAAGAGACTAATGATCAAACAAATTCAGTAGCTCCTGAAAAACGGGCTTTTGAAAGACATGCAGGTCATAAAGACGGAATAGGCGTTCCAGGTGTTGCAATTGATTCATTTCAAAATGCAATCCATGTTACCTATGGTGACATGAATGATGGAAAAGCAACAATCATGATGAAAACATCATTTGATGGTGGAGCATCATGGACAGAACCTGTCGCAGTATCTGAAGAAGGTAAAGGTAGTATGCCTCATGCAAGACCAGCTGATGTGACAATGGGACCTAATGGAGAAATCTATGTAATTTATGGTCATTCTCAAAAGAGTCAAGAGATTTGGGATTTGGGATTCCAATTTGGATTCACAGATCTTTATGTTGCAAGATCTCTTGATGGAGGAAAAACATTTGAACGTTCACTGATTGCCGATAGACAAACAAGTATATCCCAAATGGGTTGGAATCCAGGAAATCTGCATTCTAAATCATTTGAAAGTATATTTGTAGACGAAGATACTGGCAGAATTTATGTTGCATGGTTAGATTCTAGAGGAATTCAGAATGGTCAATACACACCTACTCAGGTAAAGACAACATATTCTGATAACCAAGGAAAGACATTCATGCCAAGTACTGTTGTAAAACACAAGGCATGTCAATGCTGTGCCACAGACATGTGTAAAACTGATGAAACAATGTTCGTACAGTATCGTAATATCATTGGAAGCTTTGGCGAACCAAACTACAGAGACATTGTAATTGCAACTTCTGAGGACAAGGGAGATTCTTGGAGTCCTCCAACGATGATTGCAGATGATGGATTTGAAGTCGACAGCTGTCCTCATGCAGTTTCTACAATCACAACAGATGATCAAGGAAATCTGCATTCAGCTTGGTACACCATGGGTGGTCAAAAACCTGGATTATACTATGCAACTTCTTCTAATGAAGGACAAACATGGACTTATCCATTGTTGGTTGACTCTAATACCAAAGATCCAATGTGGTTCCCAGCAACCAATATTGTGATTGAGGTTGATTCCAATGGAGTTCCAAATCTCACATGGACAAATAAATCAGTTAAAGACAATGCTGTCAGACATGCCCAAATCATTGATGGTCAAGTGGAAAACTTGGTTGATTTAGGTAATGGAAATCATGCATGGCTTGATTCTGAAAATGGATTGACCGCCGTTGTTTGGGATACTGATGGCAAAATCATGATTAAGACTTGGAATGACGAACTGTGAAAACCACAAATCTTTTTTTCATTTTTATTTTTACTATTAGCTTTATTCCATTAGCTTTTGCAGAATCTGATTTTGCTGAATATTCTGCCTTTGATGAAAATGGCGAAGTCATCAAAATAACCGACTATGAGGGAGAGGTTCTCTTTGTTAATGTCTGGGCAACTTGGTGTCTTGAATGCCGAGAAGAGATGCCATACATTAATGAACTACATGACGAATTTTCTGAAAAAGGAATTCGATTCATCAACATCAGCATTGATGCAAATCCATATGATGCAATGGAAATGGCTGAACGCATGAATATGAAGACTGAATTGTGGTATGATCCTGATGATCAGGCCAGTCGTGCATTTAAGATGCTTGGCCCTCCAGTAACTGTTTTGATTGGAGCTGATGGAAATCAAATTTACAAATGGCCTGGCGCAATTATGGAGGGAACTGATGTTGAAACAAGACTTGCAGATTCAATTGGACTGGCTTCTGAAGAAGAACTAGCACAAATATCTACAGCTCAGCAAGTAAATCTAGCTATTGCATTTACTGCAGGAGTTCTAAGTTTTCTTTCTCCATGTATCTTGCCTCTTATTCCAAGTTACATTGCATTTATCACTGGAACTAGCCTAAAGGAATTGTCCAATACGGGAAATTCTGGCAAGTCCAAACTCAAAATACAAACAACTGTTCTCACAAAAGGCTCTTTATTCATTTTAGGATTCTCAGTTGTTTTCATCTCTCTAGGATTGGGTGTTTCTTATCTTGGCACTGTTTTTAGCGAAGCGATGCTGTGGGTTGAAAGAATTGGTGGTGCTTTGATTATTGTATTTGGTCTTCATTTACTTGGTGTTTTGAAAATTAACTTTCTCAACAAACAAAAGTCATTTAATCTACAAAACAAGTCAACAAAGAATTTTGGTTTGCTTTTAGTTGGAATGGGATTTGGTGCAGGGTGGACTCCTTGCATTGGTCCAATTTTAGCTAGCATTCTTACATTGGCAGCTACTAGTGAGACCTTTTTGGCAGGTGGACAATTACTTGCAATGTATTCTTTGGGATTGGCAATACCATTTCTAATTTCAGCATTAGCTATTGATCAATTTACTAGATTCTTCCAAAAAATCAGAAAGTGGATTGGTTGGATTGAAAGAACCAGTGCGATTTTGTTAATTGTAATAGGTCTAATACTAATCACAGGCTCAGTTAGTATGTTTATCAATTTCACAGAGGAATTGTTTGGATTTTGATATGTTTCATTCCAGAATAATGTGAAATGTGATAAAGTTTGAAAAAATCATAGAATCAAATGTAATACTATGAGGTTTGTGAGAAAATCTTCAAAAAATAGGCAGTACCAATGTGATTCAACAAAGTCGGATTACTGAACTTGGTAATTTTAAAAAATATTGAATGAGTTGAGTTTGATTTCTTTAAACTCAATCATGCATCTACTAAATTATAGAAGCTTTTTCCAGATGCTGATTTCTCAGAGACGCATTTTACTGGTCCTAAGGAATTCCCATTATTCACATCAGAACGTAATTTCTCGTTGCTGAATTTCTTTACAATTGCGACTCTGGTTGTGTGGAATTTATTTACAAAATTCCCTTCAATCTCAAAAGTTTCTTTAGTTGTAATTTTTACTCCTTTTGTGATTTGATCTCCTTGAGTATAATCCGAATCCTCAATGAATGTAATTGTAAATGCCTTATCACCAATTTTTGCCAAACTGACTGAATCGCCTACCGTTGCATAATCTGCTAATGTTGCTATTTTATTTCACCTCCCAACAGATTATCAGAAACTTGTTTTTTGATAAATTCAACTTTAAGTGAATTCTTGACTTGGATGGCTACTTTGATCTATTGTCAAAAAATAATCATCTGATCGGATAATTGAGAGTGAATTTTCTAAAAAAACTAATTCTACAAAATCTTTAAAAATAAGATAACCTCTAGATTTTCGACTTTCATGGCGGAAAAAAAATCTACAAAGAAAACAACCAAGTCAAAGGATACTAAGGCTAAGGCAACCAAGTCAAAGGATACTAAGGCTAAGGCAACCAAGTCAAAGGATACTAAGGCTAAGGCAACCAAGTCAAAGGATACTAAGGCTAAGGCAACCAAGTCAAAGGATACTAAGGCTAAGGCAACCAAGTCAAAGAAAAAGGAAGAACCAGTCGGAGATATGGGCATAGTCATAGTAGATGATGATATTGAGATTGATCAAGAAAAAGTAAATGAAGAAAGACGTGCCTATCTTGAAGAGGCAAGGTCTCAGGAAGCATTTGACTAGGAATCTTTATCCGATCCGATAACGTATTACTTGTATGCGTGCATTATGTCTAATTACTGTAAAACCTGGTAAGGTAGATACTGTAGTTCAAATTCTAAAGAAAAAACGCAAAGTGGTAAAACAAGTCATGGTGGTTACCGGAAGGGCAGACATTAGCGTTATTTTGCAAGGCGGTATTGATGATATCAACAACATGGTGATTGATTTTAAGAAAATCAAAGATATCGTAACTACAGAAACTTTGATTGAAGTGGAGGTAAATCTGGGTTGGTAAGGGCCATAATTTTAGTAAAATCTCCAAAGAAATTGATTGCTGCAAGATTAAGAAAAGTTGTCTCAGTCTCTGACTCTTTTCCTACTAGTGGTCAATTTGATGCAGTGGCAATTATTGATGTTGAACAACTTGCCCAAATCAAAGAAGTTGCCAATCAAATTCAAAAAATCAACGGAGTGGAAAGAACTGAAACCATGGTTGAAGTTCAATGATAATTGATTTAAGCAACTTCGGCGCATATTGATTGTGAATATCAAAAAGGTCGGAAATGTGATTTTGGCTGTCAAAGACCTAGACAAATCCATAAAGTTCTACAATGAAATTATTGGTTTGCCAATAAAAAATCAGCGAAGAACTTGGGTAGATTTGGGTACCTCTGGAGCCTTATTGAGCCTTCATCCAGCTTCATTAACTGAACAATATGAAAATGCTCTTGAAAGTGGAATCACAATCGGTTTTCTAGTTGGAGATGTAAAATCCGCAGTAGACGAACTAAAAGAAAAAGGAGTCAATATTCATCGAGACATTGTTGAAAAAGATGCAGGAAAAAATGCTGTAGTCTCAGATCCTGATGGTTATTTGATTTCTTTATTCGAACCAAGTTTCTCAGACAAAGCTGAACAAACTGGTGGATATCACGGATTTACACCTGCTTAGACTAATTTCTTTATTGAAGAAATGATTTCCTCTAAGCCTTTTTCTTTTCTGTTAATAGAAACATAATAGGTGATGTCATTTTTTTGTAAAAGAACAATTGTAACTTTTTGATGTTGTAGTATCACATGTTCTAATTTTCCAACAGTATTTGCTGTGTCTTTTCTCAAAGACATTAATGTTGAAATTATGAAAAATTCATTTTTAACTTGTTCAGATTTTAACAATGGTTTGAGATTTGGTTGAACAATACCTGCCAAAGTTCTTCCGTAGACATTAATCACTCCTGCATATCTTATACTCTTTGAAACATCAAGGATTTTTTGACATTGTTTTCTGTATTTCACAACAGCAGATTTCCACTTGTCTGCTGGAGTTTTAACCATACTGAAAATTGGGTTTGCAACTAATTAAGGATTATTCTGAAATGCTGAATAATTTCTAATCTTGTTTTTTAGATTTCTTCTCTAACTTTTTCTTGAGCTCTGCATTTTCTTTTAGCAGTTTATCATTTTCTGCTTTTAGTGCTTGTACAGAATTTTGTTTGGTGTATAATGGATGACTTGGAGGAATTACTTGATTTCCAGTTAGTAATCCTGCAGCATATTGTTGATACATGTGTTGGAATCCCTGCAGTTTTTGATTGATAGTTTCAGCATCACGTGAAAATTTTTCTTTTACAGGGTTTTTGTGAATGTTGAACATTGGATGAGTTAGTCCTGGTGGCAATCTAGGGAATTGTAGTGCCATATGAGGAATGTTTGGATTCAATCCATAGAGGTCTTGTAGGTGTTTATTTACTGCGTTTTCCACAAAACTAGTCAAATTTTGCTATATTTGTGGCTTGCTTTAGGCATTTGATATACCGTTTAGTAAAATTCAAGTCATTTTTGCTCAATTAGAGTTGATCGCAGATCCTTATCTAACCCTAATTTAGATCGCTGATACGCATGAATGAAAGAAAAAAGACATGTCTGAGATGTAAAAAAGACATCAAAGAGCAGGATCTACACAAGATTGTAATCTATGTTGTTCAAGATAAATTCACTGAACATCATTACGAACATGTAGAATGCCCTGACAAATTTACCGTTTAATCAAAAATCTAGTCTA
>REGK01000003.1:0-40238 GCA_003702545.1 Candidatus Nitrosopumilus sp. | reverse complement strand
AAAGACATCAAAGAGCAGGATCTACACAAGATTGTAATCTATGTTGTTCAAGATAAATTCACTGAACATCATTACGAACATGTAGAATGCCCTGACAAATTTACCGTTTAATCAAAAATCTAGTCTATCCTTTAAACTCGTAAACTTTGTAAATTTCACCAGTAACTCTGGAGCGATATCTCCATTCATCTTGTCTCCAGACAACTTCAACAAAATCTCTTTGAAAATTAGGATGAAGTCTTTGATAGACATCTTGTCCAATCAAAATTTGGTTTGGATTTGCCATATTTTGAATTTTAGCTGCGATGTTCATAGCAGGGCCCATGATATCCACATGAGATTGCTGTTCATCTGCACCATACCTGACAACAATATTCTTTCCAAAATCAACCCCAATCTTTACCATCAAATCTGGATAGTCATACTGATTTAAGATTGGATTGATTCCTTTTTGTATAATAGAAATCATAGACTTTGCACAGTTTGTAGCATTATCTGATGCAAGTAATCCGTTATTTTGTGCATCAAAGTATCCAATAACTGCATCACCTACAAATTTTAAGACATATCCTTCATATTGTCTGATAACTGCTGCCATCTCTTGTGCAAATGAACTAATAATAATTGCAATTTTTTCTTCAGGCATCTCCAATGCCATTGTAGTTGAGCCAACCAAATCAACATACAGCACTACTAAATCTAATTTTGAAAATACATTTTTTCTCAAAAATTTATCAGAATCATTAGATACTCCAGAATACTGATAACCCTTCTTCAAAGCTCCCCAAACTCGTTTTTGAGTTTCTAGAATCATGGATTCTGAATCTAGTGTTTTCTCAGAGGTTGAACTAAGAAGCATATCGACAACTCTGTCTTGATTAGATGCTGATTCCTTTTCTACGCTGTTTTCTGTATTGTTTTCTGCCATATTTTTCTCCTCTATTCTAAAGGAAATTCATGTCCGCATTGAACACATTTTCCTCTCTTTCCGCCATAACCCCCATGGTAATATTCTTCAATTTCCCCATGACAATCATTGCAGGTAAAGATGGAATCATCCATGCCTAGAATACCTCAATTAGATATTTAGATATTGATGAAGAAGGTTTAAGGCGAGCAATAATTTGGAAAGTCTTGTGCGTTTAGGTACAAGATCTCCCAATGAGTTTATTCAACTTTTGAACGGAAAAAACGATCTTATCCAAAAATCATTCCTAACTAAAATTGCAGATATGACAAAGATGGCAGATGTCAAAGTCATGTTGGGAGATGCAACAGTTTCTGAACAAAAAACATTTGATCCAAAACTCGTGATGGATTATTTTCAAAATATTGGTAAGAATCTAAAAGATTGGTCTATTCAAGATGTGACAATATCTAACAATGAGGACCTCAGAAGAATTTTCTTGAAATTTGAAATCATGGAAGGAAATTATTTGATTTCCGGACATGTCTCCATACAATTTCATGTATTGTTGTATTACAAACCAGACCAAAGAGTAATTGATTGTCAAAAGGAACTATCTGAAATTATTGATATGACTAAAAACAAAGAAGAAGAACTATCAAACAACAGTGATCAGTATGTTTTAGACAAATTAAAAGAGATGGGCTACAAGGATTTTGATCATCAGAAACTCTTTGAAGTGTTTTATGAAAATGATGAATTTAGAGAAAAAGTTTTTTCAGAGATTGAAGAACAGTCAGGGGTAGATTTCCAAAAACTATCTGAAAAAAAGACACAACTGTTTAATGAATTGGATTCTTTGCTAGTTGAAACATATCAAACAACTCCAACACTAATTGATGATTCAAAACTTGTTACGGGAGAAGAGGGATGTTTGTGTACATTTGATTTGGAATTTGTAAAAAACAATACAAGAGAAGGACTATTTGATCCTAGAAAAATGTCTGAATCTGCAAAAGATGGTATTGTAAAAAGACTAGATGAATTTACAAGAATAGTTAACTAAAGATCAAGGAACCAGAAAATGAGATAATTCTCAATGGGGAAGTTCTGATTCCCTGATATGCTTTAATGGTCATTTATTTGATATTTAGACGTTCTTAGAAATTTACGCACAAAATTTGACTAGAAAAATAATTTTTGTATAGAAGAAGTCAAATACGCCGTTTTCTTAGCAACATTTCCAATGAATCCACCATATGAAGAGATTGTAAAAGCAAATGCAATGAGAGGAGATGAAATTAAGAAAACTCCGTTAATTCACTCACCAACTTTTAGTGAGATTACAAAATCAGAAGTTCATCTTAAAGCAGAATTTAGACAAAAGACTGGTTCATTTAAAATTCGGGGAGCTTATTACAAAATTAAATCATTATCTGAGGATGAGAAGAAAAATGGTGTAGTGGCAGCATCTGCAGGAAATCATGCACAAGGTGTTGCATTGGCATCTGCACTTGAAGAAATTCCTTGTACTATAGTTATGCCAAAAAATGCATCTCCTGCAAAAGTTGCTGCAACAAAAGGATATGGTGCAAATGTTGTCTTAGAAGGCGTAAATTACGATGAATCATCTGCAAAAGCCAAAGAAATTTCAAAAGAAACTGGCGCAACTATGATACATGCATTTGACGATCCTCAAATTATTGCAGCACAGGGAGTTATTGGTTTAGAGATACTAGATGATTTGCCTGATGTTGAAGAAGTATATCTTCCAATAGGTGGTGGAGGATTGGCAGCAGGTACATTAATTGCAATAAAAGAAAAAAACCCAAACATTCGAGTTATTGGTGTACAATCAAGATCTTTTCCATCGATGTATGAATCAGTAAAGGAAGGGGCCATCACTGCAAGTGGAGGTGCAAGAACAATTGCAGATGGTATATCTGTAAAAGTTCCAGGACAATTAACATTTAGTGTAATTAATGAATTAATTGACGAAATCGTTCTAGTTGATGACACTGAAATCACAAAAGCAATGTTTTTGCTAATGGAAAGAATGAAGTTTGTTGTAGAACCTGCAGGTGCTGTTAGTTTAGCTTATTTGATTTCAAAAAAGCCTTCTCCTGGAAAAAAAGTTGTTGCTGTGTTAGCAGGCGGAAATGTTGACATGTATTTACTAGGTCAAATAGTTGACAAAGGCTTGGCTGCCATGGGTAGATTACTCAAATTATCCATATTGTTGCCTGATAGACCTGGTGCTTTCAAAGATATTGTTGATGAAATCACTCTTGCCAACGCAAACATTGTAGAAGTTGTGCATGATAGATTGAGTTCAAATGTTAATGCAGGCTCTGCTGCAGTCACTCTAAATTTAGAAACTCAGGGAAAAGAACAAGCAGATGCATTAATTGATGCACTACAAAAGAAAGATGTTCAATTCACATTATTGACCTGATTATTTGAATTTCTTTTTGGCAAAAGAAGACAACCCTTGTTTTTTCATCATTTCTGATTCCTTAACAACAGATTTGTGTTGCTCAGATTTGTGTTGTTTTAGTTTCTTTTTGAGTTCTGGGAATTTGTTTGCTAAAATTTTCATCGCATAAATTCCCGCATTTCCTGCTTTGTTAACCCCGACTGCCACCACAGGAGATCCTGATGGCATTTCAGTAATTGATAACAATGAATCCAATCCTCCAAATGCTGAAAATTTCTCAGTATCTGTTTTTTTGTGATGTTTATCATTGTAAACTAGAATAGGTACGCCAATTACTGGAATTACTGTATGTGATGCAATCATTCCAGGAAGATGTGCTGCACCACCCGCACCAGCAATAATTATGTCAAAACCCATTTTTTCTGCATGTTGAGCATACTCTGCTAATCTAGCTGGAGTTCTGTGTGCAGAAATTATTTGATCTTCATGTTTTACTTTAAATCCGTCAAGAATTTCAGCTGCGCCTTTCATAATTCTAGAATCTGAACTAGATCCCATTATGATTCCAACAAGAGGTTTTTTGGAATAGGTCACGACAATATTAGAAAAAACTAGTTAGTAATTAATGATAACGATTTAGATTTTTGACGAATTTTCAGCATTAGCTATTTTTATTCCAAAGATATTGGGGGTAATATGGCCAAAATTCTGGGGATCATAGGGGGAGGACAGCTTGGAATGATGATTGCAGAAGCTGCCAAAAAAATGCCTGAAAATGTATCAAAGATTATTGTATTGGATCCTACAGAAAATTGTCCTGCCGCACAAGTAGGCGCAGAACAAATTGTTGCAGATTTTAAAGATAAAGATGCCATAATTGAACTCTCAGAGAAATCAGACATTATAACATATGAAATTGAATCTGGAGATAGCGAAGTATTGAAATCAGTTGAAAAAAATGCTGAGATTAACCCCTCCCCTGAAACACTACATACAATTCAAGACAAGTTTTTACAAAAAACATTTCTTAAAGAACACGGTATTCCTGTTCCAGAATTTATAGAGATTTCAAACATTAATGATGTCAAAGAAGGTTTGAAAAAATTTGGATATCCTGCATTACTCAAAGCAAGACGTGATGCATATGATGGACGAGGAAACTTTAAGGTTGATTCTGAAGATATGGTCCAAACAGCATATGATTATTTCAAAGGTCAAAAATTGATGTTAGAAAAATTTGTACCCTTCAAAATGGAAGTATCCGTAATTGCAGCTAGAAACACTAAAGGTGAAATCAAAACATTTCCTCTTGTAGAAAATATTCATGAAGAGAATATTTTGCGTGAAACTATCGCCCCTGCAAGAGTTTCTGAAGAAATAACAAAGAATGCTGAAAAGATTGCCAGTCAAACCATGGATGTACTAAAAGGTGCAGGAGTATTTGGAATTGAAATGTTTGTGACTCAAGATGATCAGATTGTAATTAATGAAATTGCCCCCAGAGTTCATAATTCAGGACACCACACCTTAGAATCCAGTGAGACATCCCAGTTTGAACAACACTTGCGCGCAATTTTGGGATTAGAACTTGGAAGTACCAAACTTTTACGTCCTACTATAATGTACAATATTCTTGGAACAAAAACCTTTGAGGGTGAATACAAACCCTTGGAAATTCCAGAAGATAATCTATTTCTCAAAATGTATGGCAAGAAAATTTCCAAACCTATGAGAAAATTAGGTCATTTTAATATCATATCTACAAATGATGAATCTGTCGAGGATCTATTGAAGAAATTAGAATCCATAAAACCTAGGGCAGCAGTTGAATCTATCTGATAAGTATATTAATTGTGACGAAAAAAAACCACCATGGCACTAACTGCAGCATTAATTATTACAGCAATTGCAATAGGTTTGCTTTTAGTTTATGCTGCAGATGTTGCAGTTGCAATGTCTTCAGACAGCGATTATGGGTTTTTGCCACTTGATCACATGCAAAGAGGTATGGGATTGGGAGCTCCTGCATTAATTTTGCCAATTATAGCATTCTTCATTTCTCTAAAAGAACCATCCAAAGGATTAGGAATTATGATCATCATCACAGGTATTTTGATCATTATTGGAGGAATTGTAGTAATGGTTAATCCTACACCTTCATCTGAAACATCAGATAGAGATCCTATGGCATCAATGGCCATGATGTTGATTCCTGCAATGATTCAACTAGCATTGGGTGGAATCAAGATAGCAAAATCTAGATGATAACAAAATGCCAATTTGTGCAAAATGCAGTAATGACGTAAAAAAAGTCTATGACTGTGACCATACCAATTTTGAAGAATATTGTGTTGAATGCTATACTGAATTACACTACTACATGACAGAAAGTGAGAATAATGCTAACTGACCGAGAAATAGCAATTTATGCCCTAGGAAAAACTGAAGGTGTTCACTCCATTGCCGAAACTCTGGGAAAGGGGCTAGATGATGAAAAATACATAGAGTCCTGGAATAAAACTATGAAATTACTAGGTATTGAATTACCTCTGGGAGAATTAGAGAAAATTTACAAGGAATTTGCTGAAAAAATGGAGCAAGTTGTAGATGAGTCCGAATCAAAAAACAAAGACATCATGGGCAAAAAAACCCAAGAAACAAAATAGAAAATTTTGATATACTCTAAAAATTAGACAAATCTATTGAAAGCAATCATTCTGGCTGGAGGTCGTGGAAAACGACTAAAACCTGTAACTGATTATGTTCCAAAACCACTTGTTCCAATAAAGAATGTACCAATAATTGAATGGCAAATTAGATATCTCAAAAAATTTGGAATTAAAGAAGTTATCATCTGTACAGGTTACAAAACAGAGATGATTGAAAATCATTTGAATATGAAAGATATTGGAATTAAAATAAAATTCTCAATAGAAAAAACACCCTTGGGTACGGGAGGTGCAATAAAGAAAGCAGGAAAAATGATCAACGAGAAATCATTTTTTGTTTTAAATGGAGACACTATCACAAACATTGATTTAAAAAAATTACAAAAAAAGAAAAACGCGATTGCTGCAATTGAATTAAGAACAAAATATGGTATTTTAGAAACTGATGAGGATAGGATTTTGAATTTTAGAGAGAAAAAAGAAATTTCAGATACATGGATGAATGCTGGAATTTATCATTTAGATAAAACAGTCTTAAAAGAGCTTCCAGACAAAGGAGATATTGAAAAGACAGTTTTTCCAAAATATGCAAAAAAAGGAGTTTTGAATACAGTCAAATTCAAAAATACAAAATGGTATTCTGTAGATTCATTCAAAGATATGGAAGAATGTGCATTAGAGATAGAGAAAATAATAAAATAGATTTTTGAGTTATGCACCAGTTCTGTGCAGTGTTACCATCATGTAGGCTACCTCTTCAACAAAAGGCTCATCTTTGCTTGCTGAAGCATATTTTGTAGCATCATTCCAAAAAGTAGACTCTTGAGAGGATTTTTGCTCAAATGTTTGCTCGTTCACAGTATTTGTTGTACAGATTTTCGAATAATACGGCACCTCAATCAAAATTAACCCAATGCTAAAACAGAACACTAGAATATCCAACTGTACTAGGCATATCATGCGTATTGCATGTAGTTTAGGCTCAATGCTATCAGTAAATGAGGTACTAAATTGCGCTCAAATGATTGCAAAAACCCCCACAGATGCAATATGGGTACCTGAAACATGGGGTATGGAGAATTTTTCAATACTTAGTGCCGTAGCTGCCAGGACCTCTACTCAAAAGATAGGCTCTTCTATTATCAACATCTATTCGCGTAGTCCTGCGGCAATTGCGATGGGGGCAGTTACAGTAGATACAATTTCTAAAGGAAGAGTAATTCTTGGTCTTGGCACCAGTAGTTTACCTATTGTAGAGACTTTTCATGGATATGATTTCAAACAGCCTCTACAAAGAATGAAAGAGTATGTGGAGATCATCAAACTAGTAACTTCTGGAAAACCAATTAATTATTCAGGGAAAATTTTCAATTTGAAAAATTTCAAATTATTGATCAAACCTCACAGAGAATCTATTCCAATTTACATTGCAGCAGTTAATGAAAAGATGGTAAATCTAACATGGGATATTGGTGATGGCACAATATTTTATCTTAGACCTAAAAATGAAATGAAAGAGACAATTCAAAAAATGCAATCAAAAAGAAAGATAGACGTAACATGCCAAATAATCACATGTGTCTCAGAGAATTCAGAAGAAGCAATAGAACGTGCAAAAAAGACACTAGCATTTTATGTGTCAGTAGGTAAAATTTACCGAGAATTCTTGGCAAGAAATGGATTTGAAAAAGAAACATCAAACATATTTGAAGAGTTTAAAAAATCAGGATTTTCATCAAACCATGAACTAGTTACAGATTCGATGTTAAAAGAACTTGCAATATCTGGTGCTCCTGATGAATGTAAAAAACAACTAGATGCATTTAGACAAACAGGAATTGATTTGCCAATAGTACAATTCAATCCAGTAGGGAATACTTTAGAGTCATTTGAATTACTACAAAAAACATTTTTGGATGAATGAGATGAATAAGGTAGGTATTGCAGCATATGGGATTACGCCATTTAACAAAAATGATAAAAAAATAGAATCCCTTCTCTTTGAATCAGTAAAAGAACTATTTGAAAAAAACTCTAACATAGAAAAAAACCAAATCGATACGGTTTTGGTATCTACAAATAATAATTCAAAATACCTTGCCCCAATCTTGTCTGAAAGCCTTGGAATTCAACCAAAAACTGCCCATTCGATTGAAAACCTATGCAATTCAGGCACAAATTCCATAGTTTCAGCCTACTCATACATTGCATCTGGTCTTGCAGATATGGTATTGGTAAGCGGGGCTGAAAGATACGATAGCCCAGGTCAGATTTTAGATTGGGACAATTCCAGAGGAGAGTTCAAACATCCAATTTTTTGGGCATCAATTTTTACTAGTTCATACAAACGAAAATTCTCAACAACAGACGAACAATTAGCAATGGTTTCAGTAAAAAATCACAGTCAAGCTCAAAACAACCCTAATGCTATTTCTAAAAAAACATATTCAGTTGAAGATGTGATGGATTCTAAAAAAATCACCAAAGATATACGACTACTTGATTGTTCAAGATCATGTACAGGAAGTGCATCAATTCTTTTAGCATCAGAAAACATGATCAAAAAAATCACTGATCAACCAATATGGATTTCAGGAGTGGGGCAAAAAACAATTTCAGCAGGATTTACAAAAAATGAATCATTTCATTCAATGGAATCTACAAAACATGCAACAAAAATTGCACTGCAAATGGCAGATAAAAAAATAGAAGATGTCAGTGTTGCAGAAGTTCATGATGCGTTTTCAGTATGTGAACCAATGGCATTAGAAGCAATTGGTATGGCAAATCCTGGAGAAGGAACGACTCTTGTTAAAGAACTCTATGAAACAAAAAATCTCAAAATTAATCCTCGTGGAGGTTTGATAGGCTGTGGACATCCTTTGGGTGCAACAGGTATAGCACAAACAATAGAAGTTACACAACAACTACAAAATAATGCTGAAAAAAGACAAATTGAAAATGCAAATGTAGGTTTGGTTCATAACATGTCTGCAGCTGCAACATCCTCAACTATTTTGGTGTTAGAAAAATGAGTTTTGAAGAAGAGATTTCAAAAGGTAATTTTTTGATTCCAGAATGTACTGTTTGCAAAAAATTAGTATGGCCTCCAGCAGAATATTGTAATGATTGTATGGGTAAAACCACGCTCAAAAAAGGGAATTTCCAAGGCAGAATTATAGAGTATTCAAAGCAAAATGAGGACTATTTTTGCATTGTAGAAATGGAAAATTCTTTTAGAATCATGGCAAAAATGACTAGAGAGCCAAGCATTGATCAAATGGTAAAGATCTCAAAATGTGGAATTAACAAAGGAAGTTATTTTTTTGAAGTTAGTTGAATTTTGTATAGATATATGGTGTCTCAGTGGTTTGATCAAATGTCCAAACAGTAGGAAGTGAAACTGTTTGAGTTACTTGCAAATCATGCTCTTGAATTAATGAACTCCATCCACCATTAGCCAAGTTTCCAGATAGTTGTCGTTTGGAGTGAGTTCCTGCAAATACTATACCTGTAGAATTTTTGAGTTGCTCAATAGAATTGATTTTGTCAATAATGCTGGTAGCCAACATATCTCCACCCATTTGAGGTAATCCTCCAATAAAAAATACAGGGTTTGTTAATTGGAATTTTGAATAATCAAACTCTAATGCATCTTCACATGTTGGGTCAAAATTTTGTCCAGTCTCCTTGCAAATTAATTTCTGCAATTCAACTAGCCCATCATCAATTTCAATACTATGGGTTGTAAATCCCAAAACTTTTCCACAAAATGCAATGCGTCCATCACCTGAACCAATGTCAACTAGTTCTTCATAACCTAAATTTTTTGCAATTAAAACCATCAAGTATGCGGAAACCATCCATGTAGGATAGAACGGTTGGCAACTTGTACCGTGTTTGATGCTGTTTAGCCAGTGATCATTAATGTCTCCTTCGTAAACGACACAATCAATCCCTGATATTTTTTCAGTGTATGAATTATAGTAGATGGGATTTTTTTCTGCAAATTTGTGAATAGATTGTAAATGCCCTTGATCAAATGAGAATTTTTCAGAATTTGAGGCTGGAACTACCTCTTGAATATGGGCATTTCCTGAATAATTTTTTGCAAAATCTTGCTTTATAGAAACTAAATTCTGAACTATTTCATCAAACATGAATTTTCTAAAAATAAGGGTTTGATAAACTCATTGTAATTTAGGATGATTCTTTTGAATTAAGATATGCAATTTCTTGTTCGACTTTTTTTAATTGTTCAACAGTAGTTGTTTGTAATTTTTCAATCTCTTTTAGTTCATTTTCTGTAGGATCCATTACCAATTGAAATTCTAACTGTTTGAGTGTATTTAGATAAAAATCTCGCTGTTCAAGTAATTTTTCAATTATAATATCAGACATGAATTATTTGAAATAAAGTCCTATTTAGACAAAGTGTGGATAAAACAGGCTAACTTCAATAAGATGCATCATCATTTCTACAATCTTCACATGGACAGTGCCAATGACATTGAAGATTTTTGCGTTGTTTTAACTCCTTTTTCTTTTTTGGCACAAATCAGATTATTCCTAATAGTATTATTATTTTACCAAAATTTATTCAAACTTTGTCTATATCACAAATAAGAAACGAACTACTCAATGAATTTTAACGGGTATTATGTAATTACCCGCCTTACTATATCTGAAAATAGGAATAACAGTATGCGCTCAAGAACAGTAGCTATATCAAAATTATCCAAAAAAACAAAAACCAATAATCAAAAAGCAGCAAAAACCCGGAGACAGCGTGGGTATCAATGGGAAGATACATTGGTAAAACGATTCAATGCATCTCAGGATTGGAAGGCATTCAGATTAGGTTCTCCAAGCATTGCATTACCTGATGTTTTAGCAGTAAACACTGAAGACAGTGCTATTTTTACTATTGAAGCAAAATCAGGAACAAGTACTTCACTTCCAGTGCCATATGATCAAATTGAAAGATGTTTGGAATGGATAAAGACATTTGATATTTACAAAAAAAGACACGTATTGTTGGCATTCAAATTCCTATCAAAGAAAAGATTGGGTGTAGGGAAATATGAAAGTCGAGAATTAAGAGAGTTTTACAAAATTTGGGATGAAAATCTAGACATTACTGACTGTGTTTGTACTTATGATGGAAAAATCTACGCAAAAGTAGATGGTTCACGAAAAGAGATCTATCTGGAAGAATGTAAGATGCCATTTAAAACAAAACAACCCAAATAGTGCCTAATTTCAAAAAATCTACAAATCGTTTTTAAAGAATAAACCAGAATCAAGAGTATTGTCTGAAATAAACAAGGATGAGGAAGCACAACTTCAATGGGAAAAAGAAGCAAAAAGACTACAAGAAGCAAAAAATCCACAACCAACTCCTGAACCAGTTGTAGAACCAACTCCTGAACCAGTTGTAGAACCAACTCCTGAACCAGTTGTAGAACCAACTCCTGAACCAGTTGTAGAACCAACTCCTGAACCAGTTGTAGAACCAACTCCTGAACCAGAAGAATCACAATTACCAGAAATTACTATTCAAACAAGTTATGATGAAAAATCAAACACAGAATTTAATTCAGCTGCATTATTAGAAACAGTATCTGATGCTGAGGTAAACTCTAGGATTACTTTTGAAGAATTTACAGATGAAAAGACACTGATTAGTCACGATGCGTTTGGAAATAAACAAATGAAAATCAAAGTGTTAGAAGTATCTGACGAACACCCACCAATGAAATGGAAGTTTGGAGACAGGGTAAAAGTTACCAAAATTCTTGTAACCATAAAACATCTTGCCACACAAGAGGTTGAAGAAGGAGAATTTGATGTTGAAGAAATTGAGAGGGAATTACAAGAAAAAAGACACTATACATCCACAAACAGGTGGATCCCTGCAGAAGATATCAAAAATGGGTATGTAGTAGGTTCAAAACATACCAGATTGATCAGTGATGCTTCAGCATTAGATTACATAGTATTCTAATAATTCATAATTTTTCCACTGAAAAACATTATAAACACAAGATTTCGAAAAATGCTATGAGTTCAAAAGAATTCGATGTAAATGGAACAGATTACAAGATTATCATAACAGATCAAGTAGTAGGTCATGTAAACAACCTCAAAAACCTCTACAATTCAACATATGAAGATCCTGAGAGCTTTGAAGACGTTAGTGCTGAAATTTCAAACACAATCAATGAAATTGCTGCTACTGTAGAACCTGAAGTAGAAGACAGTGATCTTGATGGACTAATTCAAGAAGTTATCAAAGCAGTAGATAGCAAAGCTGAAGAAATTGAGAAAGAACTAGAAGGAAAAGAACCTTCTGGGAAAAAATCAAAATCTAAAAAATAATCTCATTTGACCTCAAACTCATAAAAATTTGGGGGATAAATTATATTCCATCCAAGATAACAAATGATATGTCCGGAAGTTGCGAATGTGGTATTTGTGGCCATCATTCTGAATCTGAATGTCTGGAAAAAGAATGCAGATGTTGCCTAAATTTTCATGAAAGATCTGGACCTAAACGAAAATAATTTCTAATAACTAATTTTCTTCTTTATAACAACTACATTTTTTGGACATGTGTCTATTGCATCCAAACAATTTATGATCTTTGCAACCACACAATACGCATTTTTTTTCACTCAAATCTTATCCATAAACTCCTTGATGTCTGTCATGATTTTGTTCTCATCAAATGATTCTAAAATCTTTAATCGCATATTTTTGACTCTATGTATATCATCTTGATAAAGTGGAGACATGGTCTCAATCTCTTGTTCAAAAGAATAATTCTCCAAATAACTTCTAAATTTTGATTTTAATGGTTTGAAATCTGAATGAGGTATTTTTGTATCTTCAACTTTGTTTGAAATCACCTTGAAAAATCCATTAATTTTGAGTAGGTCTTTTTTTATCAGATTTAGATCTCCTGGTTTGTCTTGAATCTCTTTGAGGTTTTCATATGATTCAAGAATTTGCAATAGAATACTTTTCAAATATTCGATGTATGTGACCACAACTAATTCTCAAATGCATCTAATCTAAAGTTTAGGAAAAATAGCTTCAACTATGAAAAATTGCACCTTTGCTTTAAATTATCATAATTTTTTGTAAGGGGTATGCAAGGAGACGCATATCTCAAATGTGTTGATCCACAATGTGGGATGGAATATCCAATTGAGAGTACTAATGTTCAATGTGAAAAAGGACATTTACTTGATGTAAAATACAAACACACTCCCTCTGAAAGTCTAAAAGAAGTATTTTACAACAGAAGAAACTCTCAAGGAAACATCTTCAACGAAAGTGGTGTTTGGAGATTTAGAGAATTACTAAACTTTTGTCAGGTTGATCCTGAAAACATTGAAGAGTGTTCAAAATTTTTGGTTTCACTTGATGGTGCAGAAGGAAGACTCTCAAAGCCATACCATATGGCAAAGGCCTCAGAATTAGTAGGAATTTCAAATGATAATTTATGGTTACAGCCCGAAGGATACAATCCAAGTGGCTCTTTCAAAGATAACGGCATGGCAACTGCAGTAACTCATGCAAAGATGGTGGGTGCAAAAAAGATTGTTTGTGCATCTACTGGAAATACTTCAGCATCAGCAGGTATGTTTGCAGCAAATGAGGGGATAGACTGCGATGTTTACATACCTGCAGGGCAAATTGCACCCGGAAAACTAAGTCAAGCATATCAATTTGGAGCTCAGATTTTAGAAATTGATGGGAATTTTGATGATGCACTAAAACAATCATTAGATGATGCACAGAATCATGACGGTTACACAGTAAACTCTATTAATCCATTTAGAATTGAAGGGCAAAAAACAATTCCCTTTAGAGCATTAGAATACTTGAATTGGGAAGTCCCTGATTGGATTGTTTATCCAGGAGGTGCATTAGGAAACACATCTAGCTGTGGAAAAGCATTGATGGAATTGTACGAATGGGGTTGGATTAAAAAAATTCCAAGAATTGCAGTGATTAATTCAGAAGGTGCAAGTACACTATCAGATTTGTACAATGGTAAATTTCAAGGAGAAGAACTTCGATGGAACAAAGGAAAGCCCAACACGGAACTAATTACAAGATACTATGAGGATTTAGATGCAAAAGGAATCAGACCAAAGACAAAAGCTACTGCAATACAAATTGGAAGGCCTGCAAATATTTTGAAAGGATTACGTGCATTAGAATTTACAAATGGTGTTGCAACAACTGTTTCAGACTCTGAAATGCTTGATGGAATGTCAGTGGTTGGTCTCAACGGTTTTGATTGTGAGATGGCATCAGGCGCATCAGTAGTCGGAGTTAAGAAATTGATGAATGAGGGAATAATAAAGAAAGATGATACTGTAGTTGGAATCCTTACTGGGAGACAAAAAGATGCAATGCTTCCAGTGGACTATCACAACAATCCTCAAAACAAATTTGCAAAACCTCCAAAGAACTAGCCTCATTTTTTAGGCACGAATCACTTGGAATGATTTTGAAATCTTAAAGGTTAAATCCCTGTTTTTTGAATTTACAATACCAAAGAGATGGTGCAAAAATACTAAATGAAAAAACAACATAGTTGTTCTGATAAAATTTTCTGGGAGATAAGATCATGGTAGATTTATGGGTTGAAATTGGAGCGTTAGCTGTACTTATTGGATTATCAGGATTCTTTAGTGGACTGGAAGTAGCTCTTGTAGGAGTAAGAAAATCCAAAGTTATCCAGTTATTTAATGAAGGCAAGAAAGGCTCAAAGGCACTTCACAAATTAAAAACAAACCCTGGATGGATGATGTCAAGTGTAAATCTGGGAAATAATCTGGTAAATGTTGGGGCATCTGCCCTGGCAACTAGTATTGCAATTCGAATGTTTGGAGATGAAGGGTTGGGAATTGCTGTAGGAATCATGACCTTTTTGATTCTGATTTTTGGTGAAATTACACCAAAGACATACTGTAATGCAAATTCTACTAAAATTGCATTAAGATATGCACCAATATTGTTAGGATTCAGTTATGCATTTTATCCAGTTGTAAAATTCTTTGAAACCATTACAAAAGGAGTTGTTAGATTGACAGGCAGCAGTTATGCCCCTCCACCGATTACTGAAGAGGAGATTAAAGGAGTCATTGATCAAGGATTGGAAGAAAAAGCACTTGAGAAAGACGAAATGGAGTTAGTTCACGGGGCTTTGAAATTTGATGATACTGTAATTCGCTCAGTAATGACCCCAAGAACAAAAATGTTCACACTAAATTCAAAGATGTTACTTTTTGAAGCATTACCACAAATTAACCAAAGTGGTCACTCTAGAATCCCAATTTATGGTCAAACACAAGATGACATTGTTGGTTTCATCCATGCAAGGGATGTCTTAAAAGAATTAGAAAAAGACAACGAAGTTGTAAGCTTGGAGCAAATTGCAAGAAAACCTGTATTTGCATCACAAGAAAAGATGGTTAGTGCATTACTAAAAGAGATGAAAGGACGAAAGACACACATGGCAATTGTTGTTGATGAACACGGTGGAGTCGAAGGACTAGTTACACTAGAGGATTTGTTAGAAGAGATTGTAGGCGAGATTGAAGATGAGACAGACATTACTAGAACTAGAGGTTATGAGAGAATTGATCAAGATACAATCATCACAAACGGAGACATTGAAATTGATATTCTAAATGAAATTTTCAAAACCAACGTACCTGAAGGAGACGACTATGCAACATTGAATGGTCTACTACATGAAAGACTACAAGACATTCCACAGGAAGGCGACAAAGTAGAGGTAGAAGATCTTAGAATAGTTGTAGAAAAAGTCTCAAAGAACATTCCTCAAAAAATTAGAATAGAGAAAATTAAAACCTAGTCAGTTTTTGCAAAATGCTCTTGTAGTTTTTGCTTCTTTTCAACCATGTGAAATATTGATTCAGTATGTGCAAATGCGTCTGCATATGATTTTTCAAACAACATTGCTTGCATCAACATATGATTCTCTGGAATAACTATTCCTGTTTGATCATCTGAATACATCATTTGAACAGTATCGCCAATAGAGGTAGTCATGTTTGCATGAATGTGAATCATGTTGGTATCTGTAAAGTTAAATCCCATATTCTGGGCATAATCTCTAACATCTTTTGTGCCCTTTGCAGTCCATAATGTTGCAACACCAAATTCGTTTGTAAACAATTCATGAATTTCTGAAGGTTTTGGCGCAGTGTCTTTGAATCTAATATCCATAATGTGCAAGTGCATCTGTCTTGTTGGAACTTTGATTGCTCGGACATACAACGGTGCGTCTTTTCCAAAGTACAACTTTACATCATCACCGTGGTGTGGCTTTTCTGTCATCTCTATAGTGTCAGAGAGTTTTTTCTCAGTCTGCTCAATGTCTGCCCATCTCCTAACTAGTGTAACATCGAATCGAATCAAATCATCTCCAAACTTGTCTCGCAATGGTTCAAGAATTCTTCCCATACCAGTTACATTGCAGCTTCCCTGCATGACATGTGATTTTCCAATTGCAAGATCATAGTTTGCCCTAGAGTTAAACAACAAATCAGAGACTGATTCATCACCCAAAGTGGATTCTCCACCTTGGTAAATTGCAGGAAGGTTTCGTGGTTCGTACAAATTTTTCTTGTTCTTGTATCCGTGTCCTCCCGGAGCTGCATCAATAACTAAATCTGATTGGTCTAATGCAGACTCTATAGAGCCTGAAATTTTGAAATCTTTGAATTCATCTAATTTCTTTTCAGGAACATAGACATTCAATCCTCTTGATATTGCAACATTAACATCATCATCTGGAGAGTATTTTCCCACACCCACAACTGTAATTTCAGGATCATCTTTGAGAAAAGCAGTGATTCTACTGCCTATAGAACCATACCCATTAACAAAGACTTTTTTCATAAAATTTCTAATCTTGTCCCATTTATTTAGATTAGTTCAAAAAATAGACATGATAGAAGGGTTTGATGATGAATCCACAGATAACAACAAAATCATTAAGAATTCTACAAGTGTTTACTTTGGGTAAAACCCCAGACAATAACAGTTCACCTTAACACAAAGACTAAATGAGTTGAAAAATTCTCAAATTTCATTGATACATGGTCCATCACTAGCAATTGGTGCAGTGATTTCTGCAGTAGTTTTGGTTATTGTGTTTTTGAGCTTTGATGGAGTGAATAGTCAGCCTGAACTAATAATGCAACCAACCCCCACAGTTGAACCACAGGGGCCTGCCAAAATAACACAGGAGACATTTTTGAGTAATGGCTCACCAATATTGGGAGATTCTAATGCTCCAGTGACCCTGGTAGAGTTTGGAGATTATCAATGTCATTTCTGCAATGTTTTCTTTCATTCCACTGAAGGAGAAATTTTGAAAAATTATGTAGAGACTGGAAAGGTACGAATGATATTCAAAGATTACAACATTATTGGTCCTGATTCAGTTAATGCATCTCATGGTGCACATTGTGCAAGTGATCAAGGAATGTTCTGGGAGTATCATGATATTTTGTACAACAATTGGACTGGAGAGAATAACGGATGGGCATCTTCAGAAAATCTGTTGAGATTTGCACAAGAGATTGGATTGGATGTAGAACAGTGGTCCAAATGTATGGTTGATGGCAATCATTCTCAAATTATAGTTGCAAGTAATGATGATGCAAGAGCACTAGAACTAACTGGAACTCCGGCATTTTTTGTAATTGGTCCTGATGGAAAGGTCACAAAATTGTTTGGCGCCCAACCATATGAGACATTTGAAAGAACTTTTGAAGCAGAACTTGAAAAACAGAGTTAGCGATCAAAATTACGCATAATTTGTCAAGAAAATTACCAAAACTTGCTTCCTAGTTATCTAGAATTTACCCGCTAACCTTATTAATGAATTCTCGGAGGCAAGCTTATGGCAGCTGGAATTGACGATATTGCAATTTACATTCCTCGATTATACATTGATGCAGCAGATTTTGCTGAAGCTCGAGGATTAGACCCAGTAAAATTACAAAAAGGTCTTGGTGTTTCTCAAATGGCAATAGTTGATGCCAATCAAGATCCAGCAATCTTGGCTGCAAATGCTTGTTTGAAGATTATGCAAAAAAACAAGTTATCTCCTGACGATATTGGCAGATTATACGTATCCACTGAATCTTCATTTGATGAATCAAAGGCAATGAATTCTTTTGTTATTGGAATGTTAGAGCAAGTTTACGGTCAAGGTGCTTTTGAGCACTGTGGTGGGGTAGAGACCAAATTTGCTTGTGTAAGTGGCTCTTATGCCCTATATGACAATACAAACTGGATTAGAGCTGGAGAGGCAGAAGGAAAACATGCACTTGTAGTAGTATCAGACATTGCAAAATACGATATGGGTTCTAGCGGAGAGATGACCCAAGGTGCAGGAGCTGTTGTTATGCTTCTCAATGACAACCCAAGATTATTGGCATTTGACCCAAAAGTAACATCAACTTCAATTAAAGACGAATATGATTTCTATAGACCATTTGGAAAAGAGACTCCAATTGTTCATGGACAGTATTCCAACATGCTATACATGATTCAAGTAAGAAAAGCACTTGAAGCATACAAGAAAAAAGTAATCTCTACAGGATTAATCAACATCGAACCAGGAGAAACCATACTAGACCATATGGATTACATCAACATGCACTTGCCTTACAGCAACATGGGCAAAAAGGCATTGGCATACTTGGTAAGACATGAATGGCGCCAACTCCCAAGATGGAAGAAAGTCTTACAAGAGATTGGAATGGAAGAGCCAGTTCCAAAAGATCCTCGCGGAACAATAGAATCAGTATTGGGAGACGAAGAGTTTATGACAAAAGATCACGAGTTTACCAAACTATTCACTAAAACACCAGAGTATCAAGAAGTGTATGAATCAAAACTTGCTAGTTCCCTTATTGCATCTAGCATGATTGGTAATCTGTACACTGCATCATTGTATTTGGGATTTAGAAGTAGTTTAGAGTTTGAGTATCAAAAAGGAATTCAGTTAGAAGGAAAAAGAATTGGCTTTGGCTCTTATGGTAGCGGTAGTAGTGCAATGGTGTTTAGCGGAGTGGTCCAGCCAGAGTTTGAGGAGATTGTAAAGAACATGAATCTAGAGGCAGAAATTGGAGAGAGGCGCAGACTGACATGGGAAGAATATGAAGAGTTGCACGAAAACAGACTATCACTTGAGGAACCAATGCTCAAATCTAAAAAAGAGTTTAGTTTGGTTCATGTAAAGACTGACACAGAGTCTCGCGGAGAGAGACGTTACATCTACAATGAGTAGTTTGTGGATACGTTATCACAAAAAACATAAGATAAATCAGTAAAAAAATCTCTTTAGGCGTTTTACAACAAGAATTTGTCTAACTCAAAACCTGAATCTTGATTGAATGATCATCTTGAGAAATCTGTATGGCGTGATTCATACAATATCGCATTATCTCCTTGCAGAATGGTCTTTTCATCCCCTCTTCAAAGTGATAATACATAACCTTGGCAAAAGCCTCAGTATTACAACCTAGCATGTTACATAATGGCATTATGAGAATTGGCAATATTGTTTAAAATGGACTAGGTTAGTTTGTTATTATGAAAACCATGTTTATCGGCGTCATTATTGTAGCTATTATTGCATTAATTGTTCTAATTACATTTTACATAATTAATGACATGAGCTTGAAAGAAAATCAAAGATTGCTTGGAGAGGCATTTGAAAAATGTGCTGTTGATTTTGACTCTATAGAAACTGGAATTTCAAATAACATTAATCTCATGTTTGCAGAAGGTATTGTAAAAAAAGGAGCTTATGAAGATTGTTTAGATAAAGCTATGACGGCATATGGTACAGAAGTACAAAAGAATGAGTATTTTGGGAATCCTTAGATTTTGCTAAAATATTACTTGTATAATGAGGATTAGAAAATGAATGAAAAAGAAAGAGATGTAAAAATCAGAATTGTTATTTTGTTTGAATGTTGCAAAAGGGCTTATGGACAATCTGAAAATGAGGGTAAATTTTTCTACGTTATTCCAGAGTTGCAAGAATACGATAACAAAGTAATTGATGCAAACATGATTTATCTGATTAATGAGAATTTAGTCAGAGGAGGAGTGGATGAAGCAGGTTCTTTTTCAACTCCTTGGATTACTAGAATTAACTCTACAGGAATGGAGTTAGTTGAAAAAATGGTAAATGAGTCAGAATCTCAAATCCCCGAATTAAAGACCGAATTGAAAGATGAAAAAGGCACTCAGGAAAGAGTGATGAGTTTCATCAAATACTGTTTCAAGAATAAAGAAATCCCAATACCAATTATGAATATTGTAAAAGATATTGTGCTTTAGGATTAACTACATTTTTTCTTATTTTTACCCATTAGTTTGTGAAAATCAGAATCTACAATTAGTTACCTAGCTTTTCGTTTCCATCCTTGCTCTATTTTGCAGTTATCTAATGAAGAGTTTTGAACTCTTTTTTTGATCTTGTTCTTTTTTGATGAATTTATGTTCTCTTCAATTTTGAAAACCTTGTGAGCAGGTTGATTTCTTTTTGATTCTTTTACAGGAATTGTATTGGTGGGAGAGATTTTGTTTCTCTTTTTCTTTTGTTTTTTTGGTTCAGATGTATTTTTTTGTGTCCATTTGATGTTTTTGATATCTGATGAAGAAGACTGCTCAATATTGTAATCCATGAGGGATTTGCCCATGTTATTTGATTCACTTTATTGAATTTAAGAGTCTTGTAAAGTATGGATTAATCATATATGGCCTCAAAAGAGATGCAATTCATGGATGAGGAAGCAAACCCAATCAAAGACTACCTGTTTGATTATATCAAAAGTTCACAAACAATTCCACAGTTAATTTCTGAGAAAAAGTTCAATGTTGTGATTGATGAAATAATTCAGAACTGCTATGACAAGACTGTATCAATGGATGAAAAAGATGTTGCAGTAGGAGTTTTGGCAACTGGAATCTTGCACTATTTGTTAACTAACGCATTACTAAACAGTCAAAGAAAGGTAGAGTACAAGGGAACAGAGTTAGATATTGTAGTTCCAGATGTAAAGACACTAGAAAAAGATTCTAAAATGTCATTAGTGATATGCATTCCAAAAACATCTGACAAAAAAGTAATTGAAGAGAAAATCTCACAACTAGAAAATGTTCAACCAATCAAAGAAAATATCTGGATTGTTCTATCTGAAGAGATAGCACTAGAAAACAAGACATTTGTTTTATCAAAGAATAATTCAACATTTTCCAAAATTATCTTTGAGATTGCTCAGTTTAGTAATGTTGGCGGTGCAAACAAGTTCAAAATTTTACGCATATAGTTCAAAAAGGGAATAAATATCAAAAAAACGGACCAAATACATGGCATCAATAATTATCATTCCAGTTGTAATTGTAGCAATTGTAGGACTTTCAGGATATCTAGTCTACAAATATTTCATCTACGATTTAATGTGTAAAAGGGCAGTAAATAACGCATTGCAAAAATACAATATCAAAATAACGCCTTTTGAAATAATCAAAGAGTATTATCAAAACAAAGGAGAGAACATATCACACAAAGAGATTCAAAATCTTGAAAAAAGATACATTCAGAAGGGTCCTGATGAATTTCTGGCAATGTATGACTCTATTAGAGATGCCAAACACGAAAGTTCTAAGGACTAACTGGGATTTGAATAAACGGAGTTCCGCCTTCACCAACTACTAGAGGTAATTTTCCATCCCAGGCTTGAGTCTTTAGCCATTCAAGATAATTTGGGTTCTCTGCAAGGGCTTTGTTGATAATTGCAATTGCTTCGGCCTCACCTTTTGCCTCAGCAATGTTTGCATTTGCAACACCAATTGCATTTGCCTCTCTTTGCCGCGCTTCAACTTCAATTCTTCTCAAGTCATTTTCGGCTTTGAGTGCATTTTGTTCTGCCTCTACCTTTGCTTCAATTGCTTGTGCAAACAAAGGAGAGAATTCAAAGTCTGTAATTGAGATTACTTCAGTAACAATATCGAATTGATCTAGTCTTTCTCGAATAGATGATTCAATATCATCTTTTACCAGAGGTCTCTTTGTAATTAGTTCTTCAGCATTATATCTTGCAGTTACTTGTTTTACAGTCTCTTCAATTGCAGGTTGGATAACTCTATCCTCATAATCTAATCCAAGATTCTTGTATAACCTGTGGACTGATTCTCTATCAGGATGATAGTTAACAGTAACTGTTGTTTCAACAGTTTGCAAGTCTCTTGAAGCACTTCTAGCATCATTTGCATATTTTAGCGTACGAACCTCAATGTTTACTACGTCATCTTGGAATGGAACTACAAAATGCAGGCCTTCTTCTAGTGGAGGTTGTGTTAAATCAACGGCATTCCAATGAAGTAATACACCACGATGACCAGCATCTACAATTTTGACTGATGCAAATGCAACAACACCAATAATAATTAAAATCAAAATACCGATTGCAATTCCTCTTGCGGCATTCATATTAACATCCATCTTAGGAGACTGGTACTTTGACAACTATTCGAGTAAGCAGTTACTACTATTATACCATCTGCAAAATTGTGAATTTAGGCACAAATCCATGTCTAAAATGAACAAATTTATCTCAATGATGTCACTTTAGATTAATGGCTGATCCGAACTTTTCTTGGATTTATCTGATAATTTTTCTGGCCATTCCGTTGTCAAGAATCATTCCAAGAATCATTGCAAAAAGACGTCAACGAATTGATGGTTACACACAACCTGAACCAGTTCAAGAAACACAAAATTCTCAATGGAGTCCTAAAGAAGAATCACTAGAATCAAAACCCTCAGACATGCAAGTTCTTGGAATAATGCATCAGGGGGCAAATACATTTGAAAAAATTCAGAGATCTATCAAAATGGATACAAAGGAACTTGATTCAATTTTGCAACAATTAGAAAAACGGGATTTAATCAAAGTTGTACAAAAGCAAGGAATGTTTGGGCCAAAGGTTGAGCTTTATTCTACGGACAAAGGGTTCAAAGAATTCTATTCTTAGTTACCTCAACAAAGTTTTCAAATCAATATTTTTCTTGAAGATTCTATTGAGTGATGCGTCACTCATATCTTTGATAAATGGAATAGAACCTAGAACCTTAACACCAGTCAAACTCTCCAAATCTCTTTTTAGATTTTTTACAGGATACCCATCATCATCAAAATCATTAATGATTATCCCCTTGATTGGAATCTTGTATTTTTGACACATCAAAATTGTCATTACTGTGTGATTAACGGTTCCAACCTTACTTCTTGTTACAATTACAGTTGGAATTTTCATCTCTTTAATCAAATTTGTAATGTAATAGTCCTTGAGGATTGGAGTCATCATTCCACCCATCCCTTCTACAAGAATCATCTCGTGTAGTTTTGTGAGTTTTTTGAAACTAGATAGTATGGTGGAAATTTTGGGTTTTATCTTTAGATTCTTCCATGCAGTATAGGGGGATGCAGGAATCGGAAAGAACTGAGGGTTTATCAAACTTTCAGGATCATCAGTTTGAGATGCTTTTGCTAAAATTTCAACGTCTTCGGATTTGTAACCTTTCTTCTGAGCAGTTCCTGCTGCAAATGGTTTCATAACACCTACATCTACACCCATCTTTCGTAGTGCAACTGCCAGACCTGCAGTGATGTATGTTTTACCAACATCAGTGTCAGTTCCGCCAATAAAGATAGATTTCATGTAATAGTTTTTAGAACAATTCCATTGATTAACTCATCGGTTGTTCCCATATCATTAAAAATAGCCACAGCAATTTGTAATCATGGTAGAAGATTTCCAAGATTCTGAAAAATATGAAACCATTACAATAGAATCCAAAGTGAGAGAAGGCATTTTCCATAAAGTAGTCAAGGAGATAGATAGTGGAAAGGCAGTATCGTGTTCTTGTAAGTGTTGGATCAAAGGTGGAAAGGCCTGTGCTGCAATGAGAAGCATAGGTGTTGAATAATTCAGATTTTTAAAACTACATTCTGTAATTTTGGTTAATGTGTTTGAGATTTAATCAAGCATCAATAAGCAAAATAGGACATCTTCCAACCTCAGCAATTTTTCTAGAAACACTGCCAAGCGACAAGAGTTTCTTTATTCCAGACAGTTTTCGTCTCTTTGCCATTACAATAAGATCGAATTTTTGATTTTTCAAATATTTTGTGATAACCTCATCAGGATAGCCAATCACAACTTTGTATCTAATTTTGATGTCTTGTGATTTGTAGTATTCAGCCTTTTTTCTCATCTCATTTTCACTGTTGACTAGAGACTGTTGTGCTGCTTTTTTGAATTCCTTTACTAGTGCTTTACTTTCAGATCCAGATAAGGCAAATGTGGGAGGTTTTTGGAGCTGTTCAACAACATGCAAAATCAAAATTTCAGAGGAATCAAATTTTGCAATATGGGCTGCATGTTTGAGTGCTTTATCTCCTGCAGCAGTGCCTGCGTGAGGAACAAGAATTTTTTTGTACATTACTTCACCACAGTTACAGGAGCCTTTGCCTTATGCAATACAAAATTAGAAGTGCTTCCAAAAAACAATTCTTTTGGGAAACCCATTCCTCTAGAACCAATTACAATTTGATCAATTCTATTAGAAGGATTGTTAGCAAAGGTGGTCAGATCAATACCCGAAGTATGACCACCAATAACTACTCCTAAAAATTCAAGGTTCTTTTTTTCAACTTTTTTCTTGGCATCATTGATGAGTTTTCGAGCTTTTTGTTTCCATTTTTTTGTTGGAAGTATTGGTGCTCTAACAGCAGAAAACGCACTAAAACTGGTATCACTATGAACACCAACTATTACAGAATCAGATTCTTTTGCAAATGAAATTGCTTTGTCTAATCCCCTCAAGGAATTTTTAGAGCCATCAAGACAAACCATTATTCTTTTAGTCATTGTTACTCTTTTTTTGGGATTTTGTATTAATAAGATAAAGGATGATTTTCAAAAGTGAATTTTTACGGTTTCAAACATCATCGGTTAATTATTAAGATCTAAAATCATAGAAAAACAGTTGAAGAGTTCTGTCTGGCATCCCAACACGCAAATGAAAGAATGGGATTCATTTGACAAAATTATCAAAGCCAAAGGAATGTGGCTTGAAGACTCTAAAGGTCACAAAATGATTGATGCGGTGGCCTCTATGTGGTGTAACGTATGGGGTCATTCTAACCCTCAACTAGTAAAGGCAATCGCAAACCAAAGTAAGAAACTGCAACATTCTTCTATGTTTAACATCACAAACGAGCCTGCTGAGCAGCTAGCAAACAATCTAATCAAAATATCTCCTGGAATGCACAAGGTATTCTATTCAGACAATGGTTCATCGGCAATGGAGATTGCAATCAAGATTGCATTACAATACTGGAAAAACATTGGTGAGAAAAAGACAGAGATTGCAACAGTAGAGAATGGGTATCATGGAGACACATTTGGTGCTATGGCAGTAGGTTATGTTCCTCAATTTTTTGGCAAATTCAAAAAGCAGTTATTTTCAACAATACAATTTCCAGTTCCAAACAAGTACAGATTACCTAAAGGATACACTTTATCCGATTATCAAAATGAATCACTAGACAAAATAGAAAAAAAGTTTTCAAAAAATAACAACATTGCAGCATTTGTAATGGAGAGTGGTGTACAGATGGCAGGAGGCGTAATCATTTATCCTAAAGGATTTCAAAGAAGGATTAGTCAATTATGCAAAAAGTATGATGTGTTATTTGTACTAGATGAAATAGCAACAGGGTTTGGCAGATTAGGTTCGATGACACAATACCAGGAGCAAAAATCAATTCCAGATATCGTTGCATATGGTAAAATGCTTACAGGAGGATATCTCACCATGGCGGCAACTCTTGCAAACAAAAAAGTCTATGATTCATTTTCAGGAGAGTTTAATGATTGGAGACATTTGTTCCACGGACACACATACACTGGAAACCCACTGGCGGCATCAGTTGCAAATGAGAACATCAAGATGTACAAGAAGAACAACTTGATCAAAAAAATCCAAAAGACATCCAAAGTCTTTGAAGAGTATTACGAAAAAATTTCTGAAATTGATTTGGTAGGAGATATCAGACACAAAGGAATGCTAATGGGAATCGAACTAGTCACAAATAGGAAGAAAAAGACTCCAATTCACCCAAAAAAATCAATCAACAAAATATTCTACGAGACAGGAAAAAAGAATGGAATCTACCTCAGAACTTTGGGAAATATCGTCATGTTAGTTCCACCTCTTGCAATATCTGAAAAAGAGCTAAATTCACTCCTAGAGCGTACGATAAAGACCATCAAGGACGCAAAATCACAGGTAATCTAACTGTTAACCCCTCATAGCATCCAAGGTTAACCTTTCCAGTATTGTTATAAATGGAAAATATCTGTCTCAAATTATGAGTACTCTGGAATTCATCAAAGAGTGTCAGGAAAAGGTATTCTCAGGAAACCACATTACGTCTGATGATGCTGAAAAACTGCTAAACATACCAGATGAATATCTTAAAGATTTGGCAAAATGTGCAAATGAGATTACTCGTGATTTTAACGGTGAAAAAGTAGATGTTGAACAACTAAACAATATTAAGAAAAATGCATGTAGTGAGGACTGTACATTTTGTGGACAGTCAGCATTCTTTGATACAGGTATTGAGACGTATCAATTACCAACACCCGAAGAAGTTGTATCAAAAGCTCAAAAAGCAAAAGATGAAGGTGCAGAATCTTATTGTTTAGTTGCTGCATGGCGTGAGCCATCAAAGAAAGATTTTGAAAAAGTTTGTAAAATTATTACTGATATTAACGACAAAGTTGGAATAAGTGTTGAGTGTAGTTTAGGATTTCTAACTCAAGAGCAAGCAAAAAAACTCAAAGAACTCAAAGTAAAAAGATACAATCACAATTTAGAGACTGCAAAATCAAAATTCCCAGAGATTTGTACTACTCACACATATGAAGACAGACTAAAGACACTGGGAATTGCAAGAGATGCAGGATTAGAGTTGTGTACTGGTGGAATTATTGGTTTAGGTGAAACCAGAGAACAGAGATTAGAACTAACACTGGAACTTGCAAGACTATTTCCTGAAGAAGTAACAATAAACATACTAGTTCCAGTTCCAGGAACTCCACTAGAATTACAAACAGACTTGCCAAATGCAGAAATTGTTAGAATGTTTTCTGTGATCAGATTTTTGCTACCTGAATCAGTTATCAAAATATCAGGAGGAAGAGAAACACAGTTAGATGACTCTGGAGAAGAGTTACTGCAAAGCGGAGCAAATGGAATTATCACTTCAGGTTATCTTACAATGGGTGGTAATGAGGCACAAAAAGACCGTCAGATGATTGAAAAAATTGGTCTCCAGGCATAAACTTGACTTTGTTGATGCAGAGTTACAAGCAATAAAGCAAAACAACCTCTACAGGAAATTACGATACGGTAAAGCCCAAGGCGCACATATTACCATTAATGGTAAAAAACTGCTCAATTTGTGTTCAAATGACTATCTAGGAATTCCAATAACAAAGATTCCAGCAAACCAGCTCCAATCAAGCTCAAGACTAGTATCCGGAAATGACGAGTCTTACAAAAAATTAGAAAAAGTACTTGCAAAACACAAGTCACAACAAAACAGTTTGATTTACCCTACAGGATACATGGCAAACTTGGGTTCAATTTCTGCAATTGCAAAGAAGGGGGATTTGATTCTAAGTGACGAACTTAACCATGCAAGTATTATCGAATCATGTAAACTAACAGATGCCAAAGTTTCAATCTACAGACACAATGACATGCAAGACCTGCAAAAAAAGTCAAAACAAAAAGCAAAAAACAAGTTCATCATAACTGAAGGAATATTCAGTATGGATGGAGATTTGTCATATCTAAAACAAATTACAGAGATTGCACAAAAATCTAATGCCATAACTATTGTTGATGACGCACATGGGGATTTTGTGATTGGCAAAGATGGAAAAGGAACACCAAGCCACTTTAACGTTGCAAAAAAAATTGATTTGTATGTAAGCAGTTTAAGTAAAGGTCTAGGATCATTTGGAGGATATATTGCAGCACAAAACAATGTAGTTGATTTATGCATAAACAAATCAAAGTCATTTATCTACACATCTGCCTTACCATCATTTTTGGTAAAACATTCTCTAAAGAGATTTGAATCAAACAGAGAAAAACAAAAAAAGAAACTAGAGAAAAACACAAGATCATTATCCAAAGGTCTCAAAGAGATTGGTTTTGAGATAAACTCCCAATCCCAGATCATTCCAATAATTATTGGAAATGAGAAATCTGCAATGGACTTTGGGAAATTCTTGTTTGATAATGGAGTATTTGCACAGCCAATCAGATACCCAACAGTTCCAAAGAATCAAGCTAGGTTGAGAATTTCAGTCACAGCATGGCTACAAAACAAGGATATTGACAAAGCACTAGAGATATTTGAGAAAGCATACAGGAAATTCTGCTAATTATCTCATAGAGTCAAAGCCGCCAAACATTGGAGAACCAATTAAAACAGCAGCGACAATAATGACGCCCAAAGCGACACCTACTACTATGAATCGTTTATTCATACAAAAATTAGGCACAACCCAGTTAAAAACGGATTGCATTACCATTTGATAAAAATCTGGAAGAATGCTTTAAAGTAAAAATTACAATTCCAATATGTGGCAGAAATAACACTAGCAGTTGCAGCACTAGCCGGACTTGGATCATTTGTTGCACCATGTATTTTGCCAATGATTCCTGCATTTCTTGCATACATTTCAGGGACAACACTTTCAGAATTAAATCAAAAAGATGGAACAAAGACAGTTTCAGTAAATAGAACAAACATTGTTTTGAACTCTGTATTTTTTGTGCTAGGGTTCTCAGTGGTATTTTCAACCATAGGAGTGATAATCAACAGTACATTGTCATCTGCATCATGGGACATAGTCGATGAGCTAAATCAAATTGGAGGAGTTATCATAGTAGCATTTGGAGTATTCTTGCTTCTCTCAATGAAGATAAACAAGCTTAATTTGGAGAAAAAATTCTTTCCAAAAAGATCAAAGGCAAGTTATCCAATGTCATTTGTTTTTGGGTTAGCTTTTGCAGCAGGTTGGACTCCATGTGTCGGACCAATACTGGGCAGTATTCTTACACTTGCAGCAACAACACCATCTGTTGCATTTAATTTACTATTGGTCTACTCTTTAGGATTAGGAATTCCATTTATCTTAATTGGAGTGTTTTACTCTAGAGCAAACAAGATTATCCGGTCAATGAGTAAACATCTAAAGTACTACAACATAATTTTAGGAGGATTCATTATTGTGTTGGGAGTTTTGGTATTTACAAATCAGCTAGCATATATTGCAAACTTTCCATTACTCAATGAATTACTACTCTTGGGGTGATTAAATGAAGTCAGAAATTAAAACAGCAATTATTCTTGTAATCGCAATAGGAGTAGGGATAGCAGCAATAAGCGTGGCATTTTCTACACTTGACCAGGCTAGTGTTGCAAACATAGGAAAAGATTCTGCAAGCATTGACAAATTTGGATTGAAGAAAGCACCAGATTTGGTAGGAATTGCACATTATCTGAATACAACTCCTGAAGAACTAGCTCAAGAGATAGAAGGAAAAGTTGTCTTGTATGACATTTGGACATATAGCTGCATCAACTGTATCAGAACATTACCATACATCACAGCATGGGATGACAAGTATGCTGAACAAGGATTGTTAGTTATTGGAATTCATTCTCCGGAATTTGAATTTGAAAAAGTTCCTGAAAATGTAGAAATATCAATCCAAAAGCATGGAATCAACTATCCTGTTGTAATGGATAATGACATGGAAACATGGCAAGCATTTGAAAACAGGTACTGGCCAAGAAAGTACATTGCAGATCATGAAGGGTACATCAGATATGATCACATTGGAGAAGGAGGATACCAAGAAACTGAAAAAATTATTCAGCAATTAATCAAAGAAAGATCTGATGCACTAGGAATTCAAATTGCATCAGCTTCATCACTTGTAGACATTGAAGAGTTTGAGCATACTTTGTTTAGAACACCTGAATTATACTTTGGATATCACTTTGCACAAAACAGAAATCAACTAGGTAGTGATGAAGGATTCCAACCTGAAAAGATAGTGCAATACAAAGAACCTGAAAAAATAGAACTACACAAATTCTACCCAACAGGAACATGGAAGAATGATGAAGATAGTATGAAACTGATTTCAGAAACTGGAGAGATAAAATTACTTTACAATGCAAAAGAGGTAAACATTGTAACTGCAAATAATGCAGAACTTGAGATCTATCTTGACGGAGAGCCAATATCATCTCAATATGCAGGACATGACATTAAATCAGGAAATACTCTAAGTGTTTCAGAACCAGGACTATACAATATTTTGACCAGTAATGATAGCGTATCCCACATAATGGAGATAAAGGTCAAAGGTCAAGGGTTCCAGATATTCACATTTACCTTTGGATAGTGTAACTGCAACTATCTGTAACTCCAGTGACACTAGCTAGAGTGACAAATCTGTTTAAAACAAAATTTTGGACTAATATCGAGAAATAAACATGATAAGCAACTCTTGGAACAAAACACAGGGGGAAAGCATTTCCCAAAAAGTTATGGGAAAAGTAAAGCCAGATGAGCCACTAAAGAACAAAATCGACTTTGCACAGAAAAAATTACAGTTTCAAATTTCTAAATTAGAAGGAATTAATGAAAAGTTACGAGTAAAACATGACCAAATTTTTGAAAAAATAGTTAGCGCTCATAAAAATAACAAGAACGCATACGCACAAGCATATGCAAATGAATTGGCACAAGTTAGAAAGATGAAAAACATGGTAAGTGGTGCCAAACTTTCAATGGAACAAGTCAAGCTCAGACTAGATACAGTATCAGAATTGGGAGATGTAGTAGTTACACTCAGCCCATGCATGTCAATAATCAAAGGATTAGCTCCATCACTTAATGGAATCATGCCAGAGGCAAATGCTTCAATGCAAGACTTGTCATCAATCCTTGGCGATGTAATGTCTGGTTCATCAGTAGACCTGGGCGATTCCATGAACGTTGGTCAAGAGACAAATGCAGACACACTAGCAATCTTAGAAGAAGCACAAGGTGTTATTGCAGGTCAAACCAAAGCATCAATTCCAGATGTACCAGAATCTCTCAAACAACAAATTGTTGAGAGAAAATCTGATATTTTCATTTAGATTTCTTTTTGCTTTTCTGAACTAAGATTTTCTTTATTCTAGAAATTGTTGGGTAGCTATATCCGCGTCTCCTATAGTTTGCAATCATCATCTTCCAATTTTTTAACCTCCATTGAGCTTGTTCAGTTGTTACAGAATGAACTTCTTTTTGGATGATACTTTTTCTTCCAACCTTTAGAGTTCCTGCGTCTTTGGCAGACCATCTATTTTTTGCAAATTTTAGTCCAGTAAGAATTTCATCAACAGGCATTTCTTTGAAATAGTCTTTGAGTTTCTTTAGTTCAGCATCTGTTGGTTTTTTAGAAATAGGTAACTCAATAGTTGGTTTTGCCATGAATCATCTGATTTCTCATGTCTTAAGAAAATCATGATAAATCAGAATTAACTAAAGATGGAAATTATTGAGTCAACAAGGAAGTGGAACAAGAGAGTTTTTGCACAACGTCATATACATTCCAGAACCAAGAATTATTGCTGCAAATGCTGCCAAAGGTACTAGAATAAACAAATTAGTTTTCATTCCCATGATCAAAGAATACAGTTAATCACTATAAAATTGTCACAGTTTTAATCAACAGTGATTGTAAAGGTGCCTTTAGTTTTAGGATCTTGTAGTAAAGAAACCATTTCTCTAGGTAACAAATCAGATGCTTTGTCACATTTGACAGCTAGTGTTCTAGGACATACAAAATCACTTTTTCTAATTACAATATCTTCATCATGAGTGAGAATAAGATCAGGATGACCTCTTCCTTCGATAGTGAAATTGTAATCTCCAACATCAATTGAGAATCTAACTTTAGAATCCGAGTTTTTCAGTTTGTCTTTTAGATCTTGTGGTAAATCTGCACATGCATGATTTGCACTTACCCCAACTATACAATCACCCTGAGGTGTCAAATGAGACTCTTTTGTAATCTCTATAGTTTTTTGATGGTTTGATCTAATATTTTCATGTCCTGAAAATTCAATTTCGAATCTCACGGCAAATCAAATAGGCTAGACTTAAATTAAACTTTCAGAGCATTGGAATCAAATGCTTCCTGCACAACAAGGTTACGATAGAGCAATCACAGTATTCTCACCAGATGGCAGATTATACCAAGTCGAATATGCAATTGAGACTGTAAGAAGAGGAACAATTGCAGTTGGTGTAAAATGTAAAGATGGTATCGTAATTGCAGTTGAAGAAAAACCAAGAAAATTACAGATTTCTAATACAGCACAAAAGATTTTCCAAATAGATGATCATGTTGGAGTTGCTGCAGCAGGATACATTCCAGATGCAAGAAGTCAAGTTGACAATGCAAGATTCTTTTCTCAAAGTAACAAAATGATTTATGATGAACCAGTAGAAGTTGAAACAATTGCTAAACACTTAGCTGATCAATCTCAACAATATACCCAATATGCAGGTGTAAGACCATTTGGTGTTGCATTAATTCTTGGAGGAGTTGTTGGAGGTAAACCACAATTGTATTTGACAGACCCAAGTGGAACATACATCTCATATGATGCAATTGCAATTGGTTCAGGTTCTGATCAAGTAACTGATTTCTTGGAAAAAACATACAAGAATGATCTTTCACTAGATGATGCAGCAGCATTAGCTTGTGCAGGAATTTATCTATCAAGTGAAGATAAAGATGGAACAGGTCACATCAGAATGGCACACATCAAAACAGAAACTGGTTTGTATGAAATTGTTTCAGATGAGCAGATTTCAAATTATGCAAATGCTGCTAAACAAAATTATCCACACGACAAAAATTAATTATTTTATCTGTTTGTGAGACTCGATTATATTGAAATTATCTGTTGCAATTCCTGAATCTTCTCTATCAGATGAGTCTTTGAAGATAGACAAAACTAGAAAGATATCAGTTTTAGCAAGAGCATGTGCAATTTTCAAAATCGAAACAATCTATGTCTACCAAGAAGGAAACAACAAGCAAGACGGAAACCTCATGGTAATGATTCTAAAATATTTAGAAACACCACAGTTTTTGAGAAGAAGGTTGTTTTCTAAAGTAAATGATTTAAAATTTGCAGGGGTTTTACAACCATTAAGAATACCAAGTCACGTTACACCTGCAAATCCTAAAAAGATAAGCAAAGGAGATGTTAGAGAAGGAATAGTAGTAGGAGTCAAAGGTAAAAGATTCGTTGATGTTGGAATTAATCAATTGATTCCATTTTTTGGCAAAACGCAAATGGGAAAAAGAGTAACAGTGCAATTCAAGGAAGGACATCCAAATTTCTCAATTAAGGAAATCACCAGAAGTGAAGCACCAGATTACTGGGGGTACATGGTCAAAGAACGTTCAAACCTATTTTCATTATTGTCAGAATGGAAAGGAAACATAATTCTTACATCAAGAAAAGGTAAAACTGCAACAAAAGAGCAAATTGCAAAATACACAAAGTCAGATCAACCAACACTGGTAGTTTTTGGTTCTCCTGAAAAGGGAATTCATGAGATCTTGGGAGGTAAGATGAAAAATGTACAAAACGCAAAGTCTCTAAACTTTTTCCCAAACCAAGCTACACAGACAGTACGTCTAGAAGAAGCATTACTAGGAACACTATCAATAATTAACGCACAAAGCACATCATAACTATGGCAGAAAGAAAAAATTTTTTGTTGTTAGCAATAGGGGTAGGAGCTGCAGGAATTGTAATTGGAACGATTACAATTTGGAATATGGTAAATGAAATTCTAAATCCTTAATTTTAGGCACAGTTCGTTAACCAGTATTTTTTTTGTGGTTAACCAGGTCTCACATAGTTTAATAGAGGGAAATCGATGATGCGTTTTAGTCATGGGTGCTAGAAAAAGACATTCACCACGTAGAGGAAGCCTTGCATACTCACCTAGAGTACGTGCTAAAAGCATGGAGGCAAGAATCAGAGCATGGCCAAAGTTAGATTCTGAAGAGCCAAAGATTTTAGCTCACTGTGGTTTCAAAGCAGGATGTGTTCAGATTGTCAGTATTGATGATCGTGAAAAAGTACCCAATGCAGGAAAACAACTAGTAAGTCTTGGAACAGTTCTAGTTACACCACCAGTTTTGATTTTAGGAGTTAGAGGTTATTCAAAAGATCATGATGGACGTCATGCAGAATTCGATGTTTATGCAGAAGACATTCCAAAAAGTATCGCTAAAGAAATTTCATTAAAGAACAAACAAGAAAATGCATTAGAGAATGCAGAAAAAAGTTTGAAAAAGATTAAAGAGATTTTTGCAATTGTTGCAATCTCACCAAGTGCAGCAGGACTTGACCAAAAGAAACCATACATCTTTGAAGCATCAGTAAGTGGAGGAGACATTCCAAAACAATTTGCACATGTCAAAGAATTACTTGGAAAAGAAATTAAGATTGATCAGATTTTCGAAACAGGAGCAAGCGTTGACGTTGCTGCAATTACAAAAGGTAAAGGATGGCAAGGTGTTTTGAAAAGATGGAACGTAAAAAAGAAGCAACACAAATCAAGAAAGACAGTTAGAGAAGTTGGTTCACTTGGTCCAATCTCACCACAAAGTGTCATGTACACAGTTCCAAGAGCAGGACAGTTTGGATTCCATCAAAGAGTTGAATATGACAAAAGAATTATGATTATGGGTAACACTGATGACGATAAATTAAAAATTAATCCAGACGGCGGTTTCAAACACTTTGGTTTAGTTAAAGGAGACTTTATTGTTCTAAAAGGTTCAGTTCCTGGAGCATATAGAAGACTAATCAAACTAAGAAGTCAAATTAGAAATGTTCCAGACAAAGTCAACAAGCCAAATATCTTGGAGGTAGTAGTATGACCAAAGCAACAGTATACACAACAACTGGAACAAAAGATGGAGAAGTAGAATTACCACCAGTCTTTTCAACACCATTTAGAAGAGAATTAATTCACAAAGCTTTCACTAATCTAACATCACACAAATTCCAACCACAAGGAAGACATCCAACTGCAGGACAAGATGTAGTTGCAGATTCCAATGATCCACCAACAGGTCAAGGTGTATCTCGTGTTGCAAGAGCACAAGGCGGAGGTGGTGGAAGACAAGGACAAGGTGCAGAAGTTGCATCAACAAGAGGAGGAAGACAAGCACATCCACCTATTGTCGAGAAAGTAATTTACAAGAAATTAAACAAAAAAGAAAAGAAACTAGCATTATGCTCTGCAATTGCAGCAACTGCATCTAAAGACAGAGTTGAGTCAAGAGGTCATAAAGTGGAAGGAATTGAATCATTCCCAATTGTAGTTTCAGATAATATTGAGTCAGTTTCTAAAACAAGCGAAGTATCCAAGATACTTGATTCACTAAAACTAACACAAGATGTAGAAAGACTACAAGCAAGAAAAGCACGTTCTGGACAATCAAGACTTAGAGGAAGAAGTAAGAAAGTTGGAAAGAGTGTATTGTTTGTAACTAAAGATGCATCAAAGATTTCAAAAGCAATTGGCGCACTACCAGGTGTAGAGGCAACAAGTGTCAAGGATTTGAGCGTATTAGATTTAGCTCCGGGTTCAGACCCAATTAGATTAACCGTTTATTCCAAATCTGCAATCGAAGAGATTGGAAAAATAAAATCAACACATCTAGAGGTAATGGCGAAAGTACAATGAATGTAGATCAAGCAAGTAAAATCATAATCAAACCATACATCACTGAAAAGACATTTGCAATGGTAGAAAACGAAAGTAAGATTTGTTTCATTGTAGAGAGATCGGCAAGCAAACCAGAGATTGCTGAGGCAGTTAATGCACTATACAAAGAAAAAGTCACTAACGTTAACACCGCAAGAACAATTTACGGTAAGAAAGCATTCGTCCAATTTGAAAATACAGAAAAAGCAAGAGACCTCGCAACAAAGATAGGAATGCTATAATAGGGAGCTAGAAGGTGAAGAACAAAAATGGTTAAAGAATTTTCATACAGAGGAATTCCAAAAGAAGAACTTGATAACATGTCATTAGAAAAATTATTCCAATTATTCAATGCAAGACAAAGAAGATCTCTTACCAGAGGAATTGATGATGGTAAAAGAAAACTAATTGAAGAGATCAAAGCAGCAAAAGCAGGCAAATTAAAAAATCCAATCAAGACTCACGTTAGAGATTTGATTATCCTACCATACATGGTAGATGTTACAGTAAATGTTTTCTCAGGAAAAGAATTCAGACCAGTTGCAATCAAAACAGAAATGATTGGTCATTACTTGGGAGAATATGTCATAACAAACAAGAAGGTTTCACACGGTGCACCAGGTGTCGGCGCATCAAGATCCAGCCTCTATGTACCATTGAAGTGATTAGTATGGGTAGATTCGGTTACGCTTTCCAAAATTATGATGCAACAAGACATGTACGCTCTTCATTAAGAGAAAAAGACATCTCACACAAACATGCAAGAGAAGTTGCAGTTGCAATCAAAGGACTATCAATTGAAAAAGCAAGAGATTACTTGCAAGCAGTAGTCCATAAAGACCGAGCAATTGCATTTAGAAGATTCAAAAACCAAGTAGGACACAAAGCAGACCCAGGAATGATGGCAGGACGTTATCCTCAAAAAACAGCAAAAGAATTCATCAAAGTTTTAGATAATTTAGAATCAAATGCAGAGTACAAAGGTATGGATTTAGATAGATTAAAGATTGTAAACGCAACTGTTCACAAAGGAGTTATCGTAAAAAGATTCATCCCAAGAGCAATGGGAAGAGCAACTCCAAAGAACAACGTACTTACACACGTCGAGTTGGTGGCTCAGGAGATTTAGAAATGTCATCTGTGAAAAACGTAATCAAAGACAACTACAACATGATGCTACTCAAAGACTATCTTAGAGATGCAATCAAAGAAGCAGGATTTTCACATGCAGAGATTTCAAAAACACCAACAGGTACAAGAGTTGCACTACATGTTACAAGACCAGGAATAGTTATCGGAAGAAAAGGTTCAGGAATTAGAGAACTTACAGACAAACTAGCAACAGACTTTGGATTAAAGAGCCCACAAATTTCAGTAGTAGAGATTGAGAAACCAGAACTATCACCAAGTGTGATGTGTAACAGAATGGCATCCCATCTTGAAAGAGGTACAGCATTTAGAAGAGCAACAATGTGGACTCTAAAACAAATCATGGAAAACGGCGCCATGGGAGTTCAAATTACAATTTCAGGTAAACTAAGAGGTGACCGTTCTGCATTTGAAAAACACACAGCAGGAATTCTGCCAAGAGCAGGCCACCATGCAGAAGTAATTGTTGCTGAAGACATTGCACATGTAGGAACCGCAATGGGATTAATCGGAATTAGAATTAGAATTGCAAGAAAAGAAAAATTTGTTCCAGAATTCGAGATGAAGACTGAAAAACCAAAGAAGGCAAAACAAGTCAAAGATGCAGAAACAGGTAAGATGAGAGACGAAACTGCAGCAGAAAAGAAAGCAAGAACAGAATCAGAGCAAATTAGAATGGAAGAAGAGAAGATGAAAGAACTTGAAACATTAGAAGAAGAGGAGGCCAAACTCAAATGACCAGAATGAGTATGAAGACAATCAATAACTTGAATGAAAAAGATCTAAAAAGCAAGATCCAAGAATCAAGAAGTGAGCTTGCAAAACTTAGAGTTGATGCAGCTAAAGGCACACTACGAAAAGAAAGTGGAAAACTAAGACCTCTTCGCCACGACATTGCAAGAATGCTAACTAGACTAAACGAGATGAAGAAAGAGAAATGATCACAGCAAATAACATTACATCACACGAATTTATCGGATTAAACACAGAGATTGTACAATCTACCAACCCGCAAGTAATAGGATTAAATGGAAGAATTGAAAATGAAACAAAATCAATGTTTACAATTAACACAGAAAATGGAATGAGATCAATTGCAAAATCAACAAGCAATTGGAAATTCTCAATTGACAATAGCGATGTTATTGTTGAAGGTTCCAAAATTGCAAAAAGACCATTTGACAGAATTGGAGGAAAGGCATGACTAGAGATATTGGATTAAAAGTTAAAGAGCCAAAGAGAGAGTGCACAGACAAACACTGTCCATTCCACGGAGAGTTAGCAATCAGAGGCAAACTCTTTGATGGTAAAGTTACAGGAAGTAAAGCAAAACAAACAATCACTTTGCAAAAAGATGCACCAATTTACTTTAACAAATTCAAGAGATATGCAAGAGGTAAGAGTAGTATTCATGCTCACGTTCCTGGATGTATCGATGTTGAATCAGGAGATAGTGTATTGACTGCAGAATGCAGACCAATATCAAAGTCCGTATCATATGTTGTTGTGGAGGTTAGATCATAATGGCAAAGCAAGCAGGTAAAGGAGTAGAAGAATTCCGTCCATATGTAACTAAAGTAATTCCAGTTGGAGCAAACATTGTATGTGCAGATAATTCTGGCGCAAAAATTTTAGAAGTAATCAATGTTCCAAGACACAAAACAAGAGCATCAAGACTTCCTTCAGCATCAGTTGGAGACTTTTGTAATGTTGTTGTAAAGAAAGGACCAGCAGAATTAAGAAAACAAGTGTATGGTGCAGTCATAATTAGACAAAAATATCCAGTTAGAAGATTAAACGGCGTAAGAGTTTGTTTTGAAGACAACGCAGCAGTGTTGATTACTCCAGAAGGAGAAACAAAAGGAACAGACATCAAAGGACCAGTAGCAGCAGAAGCTTCAGAGAAATGGCCAAGGGTAGCTAACTTGGCATCAATGGTGGTATAAGAAGATGAAACCAACTAAAATGCGTAACAAGATGATTTATCGTGCATCTTACCAAACAAAAAGCAAACAACTAGGAAGTGCACTATCAAAAGATCTTCATAAAAAATATGGAAAGAGAAGTGTCAGAGTAATTGAAGGTGACAGTGTTACAATTCTCAGAGGGGAATTCAAAGGTGTAGATGGTAAAGTTTCAGAAGTATCTACAGCAAAAAGCAGTGTTGCAATCGAAGGAGTAAAGAAAGAAAAGACAAAAGGCGATAAATTTGATGTATTCATTCACACCTCAAACTTACTAGTTACATCACTAAACACAGATGACAAATGGAGAATGGCAAAACTCGAAGGCAAAGACCCAAGAAAGCAGCCTAAAGAAACAAAAGTGGAGAAAAAATCCGAAGAAAAGGAGAATGAAGAATAATGGTAAGCATTTCAGGTAGTAAAAAACTCAAACGTCAAATGGCACCTCAGTTCTGGGGAATTGCCAGAAAAGACAAGAGATTTGTAATTACAACAAGACCAGGACCACACAAGAAACACCACTCAGTTCCAACAGCTGTGTTCCTTAGAGATATGATAAAGATTGTAACAAGTCTAAGAGAAGCAAAAACATCAATCTATTCAGGCAAAGTAAAGATTGATGGTGTTGTTAGAAAATCACTACATCATGCAATTGGATTAATGGATGTAGTCGAATTAGAGAACGTCTCAGATGTTTATCGTCTTGTTCCAACAGACGGTAAATTACTAAAGCCAATCAAAATTAACGAATCAGAAAAAACAAAAAAACTTGTAAGAGTCACAAGTAAAACTACAATCAACAAAGGAAAAATGCAAATTGGATTCCATGATGGACGTTCAACAATTTCAGATACCAAAGTAAATGTCGGTGATGTATGCTTGATACAAGTACCAGAACAAAAAATTCTTGAAGTAATCAAATTAGAAGCAGGTAATAACGGACTAGTAACACGCGGAATTAACGCAGGACAAATCGGAAAGATTGAAAGTATTGAAGAAGGTACATTCATTCTTCCAAAAAGAGTCATTCTATCTTTAGGAGATAGAAAAATCGAAATTCCAGCTGACAT
>REGK01000033.1 GCA_003702545.1 Candidatus Nitrosopumilus sp. | reverse complement strand
CAAACAACTGAATCATCTTCAAATGATGAGACAAAAACTAACTAATTCTCTAAATTCAACCATTTATACAGTAATTAGAATAAAGGAATGATTCATGTCTGCAAAACGAGATTATTATGAAGTTTTAGGAGTATCAAAATCATCTTCAAATGATGAAATTAAGAAACAATATAGAAAATTAGCATTAAAGTTCCATCCTGATCGAAATCAATCTGCTGAAGCTGGAGAACACTTTAAAGAAATTTCTGAAGCATATGCAGTTCTTTCTGACACTGAAAAAAGACAATTGTATGATCAACATGGCCATGCTGGCGTAGATGGAAGATATTCCAGTGAAGATATCTTTCAAGGTGCAAGAGGTGATTTTAGCGATATATTTGGCCGTGGTGGCGGTGGATTTGATTCTATTTTTGAATCAATATTTGGCCGTGGTGGCGGTGGATTTGGTCAACAACGAGGATCTGATATTCTCTATCAAACATCTGTAACATTAGAAGATGTCTTACATGGAAAACAAGTAGAGATTGAATTACAGAAACAAATTCAATGTGATACGTGTAGTGGTTCTGGCTGTAAACCTGGAACCAATATGAAAACATGTTCTTCATGTAATGGACAAGGTCAAGTAAGACAAACACGTAACATGGGATTTGCATCCTTTGTTACAGCTGCACCATGTTCTTCATGTAACGGTCAAGGATCAATTATTGAAACCCCATGTTCTTCATGTAAAGGTCAAGGAAAAAGAAAAGGCACAAAAAAAGTTACCTTTGATATTCCTCCCGGAATTGATTCAGGTGATTATACTGTACCAAATGAAGGAAACGAAGTACCTAGAGGCTCGAATGGTGATCTAATTGTTAGAGTTAGAGTGCAACCTCATTCTAATTTTAACCGAGATGGTAAAGATATTTTCTATGACCAAGATGTTTCTATGGTTGATGCAGCATTAGGCTGTGAAGTTATTGTTCCAACTTTGGAAGGAACTGAAAAAGTAAAAGTTGATTCTGGAAGTCAACCAAATACAATAATCAAATTAAAAGGAAAAGGTGTACCACATATCAATTCTAGAGGTAGAGGAGATCAGTATGTTAGAATTGTAGTAAATATTCCTAAAAAACTCAATAAACATCAAAAAAACCTACTTGATGAATTTAAACAAACCAGTGATTAATTGACATGAAGATTGCATTAGATGTAGATGGTGTACTTGCTGATGTGATATTATCTTGGTTAAATTACAATAATTCAATTAGACAAGAAATTAAAAAACATGAAATTACTGATTGGGATTTTTGGAAAAAATTCAAAATTGATCGTTATGATTTCTACACTGAATTAAGTTCATGCTGGAAGAATTGGGTTTCCATTCCTCCTACTGAAAAAAATTTGTCCTCGATCACAAAAAACCTTTCTGATATTGGCCAGGTAGATATTGTCACTGCAAGAGAACGTTCTACTGATTCTTTTGTAAAGAACTGGCTAAAACACCACGATATTTCTTATGATAACTATGTTTCAGTAATTGATGGTCCTATGAAAGCTGATCTAGATTATGATGTTTTTATTGACGATTCCCCATTAAATGCATTAAAATTTCTACAAAATAATAAAAAAGTAATTCTATATTCTCAACCTTGGAATCAACATATAATTGAAAAAAGTATTCATCGAGTTTCAAACCTTTCTGAAGTAATAAAAAAATTAAATTAGTTTTTTACAAATTTTTTAATATTTACTTGATGTCCTTTTCTTACATGTGATGAATGTGTTGTTTTTAACAATTCTGAAATTTTATCATCATCATAAAATTTGATATTGTAACGTCCTATTACTTTTTTACAATTCACACAATATACTTCTTTGAACTCCATTTCCATTTTGATTGATATTCTTTTTTCAGTATAATAAAGAAACTTATTCCTGATTTCAAAAATTTCCATTGCGGGAGTCGCCCAGCCTGGTCAACGGCGTAAGGTTCAGATCCTTATCTTCTAGGAGTTCGTGGGTTCAAATCCCACCTCCCGCATGTCTAATTATTTTCTAATTTTCTTTTGATATTTTTTAAAAGAAGTTTGTTAATTGTTTCACCGGAAGCTTTTCCTCTTAATTCTTTCATAACAATTCCCATTAGAGGCCCGATTGCTCTTTCTTTTTGATTTTCTATGATTTTTTGATTCTTTTCAACGATTTCTTGACAAATACTCTCCAATTCTGATTCATCAATAGTCTCAATTGAGGTATTATTCATTGCCTCTTCAATTGTATGGGATTTCCCATTCATAATATTTTCAAAAATAATTTCAACTGACTCTTTAGTAATTTTCCCTTCCTCTAAAAATTGGAATGTTTTTGTAATTTCTTCATTTTTTAATAATTTTGAATCCAATCCGTTTCTTTCTAAATTTGTAATGGTTGAACATAATACTGATGCAACAAATGTTGGATTAACCTTAGTTTTTTCAGTTATCTTTTCAAATAATTCAAAATAATTTGAATCAAAGAGTTGTTCTGATAATTGAAGATTAAGTTGATATGTTGTTTGTAGATCTTTTATTGAATCATCCCATGACTTGGGAATGTTGTTTATCGCATCATCTAACTCTGTTTTTGAAATTATTATCGGTGGAATATCTGTCTCTGGATACATTCTTGCTGCACCTGGTCTTGGTCTAAGAAATTTTGTCTCCCCACTTTGGGTTGCTAGTCGTGTATCTATTGGAATTCCTTCATTTCGAATGTATTCTATTCTCAAAATTATCTGATCTATAACTACACTGATTTTTTCTTCTGGTGCTGCCAAAATTAAAAATCCATCACCATCATTGATTTCTAATGTTTTTTTCAAATCATCAATATCTGTATTTTCAACACCATAATTTGGCAATTCATCAGAATGAAAAACACCTCCTATTCCAAAAAATCTGACTAGTTCTGCTACTTCTTTTCCTAATCGAATTCCTTCATAAGGGGAATATCCAAACATGCCTGACATGTTTCTAAAAGAAATTCCAACTATTTTCTGATTTTTCTTTATGGCATTTTGAATAATTTTTGATTTACATTTTTTGAATAACTCTGTCACATCTTTCCTGTCGTTATCTGTATGAGTCCAATCAATTTCCTGTAATTTTTTTGAGATTCTTAATAATCCGTGCTGTCTTTTAGCCTCATATTCTACTACTTTTTCTAATTGATCGAGTTGCTGAACTCCTTTGACCTCAATTACAACATTTCCATCTTTAATTGAAACATTGACATCTTGTCTAATTGACCCTAATCCTCTTTTTACTTTCTTTGTACTTCTTAAAATTCTCCCTAATGACAATGCAATTTTTTTAATTTCGTGCGGTTTTACTTCAAATGGTTCAGTGGCAATTTCAACTAAAGGAACTCCTAAACGTTCTAATCCGTATTTTTTAATTGCTCCATCTTCTCCCAAAATTTTTGCCGCATCTTCTTCAAGACAAATAGATTGAATTCCAATCTCTTTGTCTTCAACATTAAAAGAACCTCCTTGAGAAATTAACATTGTACGTTGAAATCCTGTAGTATTTGACCCGTCTACAACTGTTTTTCTCATCGGATAAATTTCCCTAAACACATCTGATTTTAGAGCAGATGCAATAACGAGGGAAATCTTCTTTGCGTCATTATCTAATTCATGTGGTGGTTCTTCATCTTGTTCAACTAAACAACTGCTTTCTGGATTTGCAAAATACATTATTGTTTTTGATTTTGATTTTTCAAATAATGCTGCAGGATCATATTCCCCTAATTCACTTTTTGCAGCACGTAATTTTCTCTGAAATTTAATAGAATATTCATCAGTATCGATTGGTGTACAATTACAAAATAATTTTTTATTTGTAGCTAATTGTTGGTGAATCTCCAGTCCTACTTTTACACCTAATTCATCTATTGAAAATTCTGACATTTTTTCTCCTAAATTGACATTTCAGATGCAATATTTTCAAGCATAATTTCTTTTACTTCATCAACATTCTGAGTATTTCCTAATGCCCACATTGCTTTTACTAGGGCAGTCTCTGGAAGCATATTTTCTAAAGGAATTATGCCTAAATTTAGAAGATCTCTTCCACTTTCATATACCGTCATTCTCACTCTTCCATCAATGCACTGTGATGTCATGCCTAGAAATATTCCTTTTTCATTGGCTTTTTTTACAGTATCATACATGACTCTACCAATATGTCCTAACCCTGTACCCTCGAAGATTACCCCTTTGTAGCCATTATCAATAATCTGTTCAATTAATTTTGGATCATATCCTGGATAGTATTTGACTAATGCAATTTTTGTATCTAAATTAATTTTTGGTTGGAATTCTAGAGTTTTATAGAATTCCTTAGAAATATTTTTTTGAATTTTTTCTTCTGTAATTATGAATGCAGGAGCATCTCCTACTGTTTGAAATGCCCCTCGTTTACTTGTATGATTTTTTCTAACTCTTGTTCCAATATGACATGCTACACTATTGTCATTCTCATCGTTATGCATTACAATGTAGACTCCTTTTGTTTTACTTTCTGCAATGAACTTAGTTGCACCAATCAGATTTAATGCTGCATCTGATGATGCTCTGTCTGATGATCTTTGTGAACCAACTAAAACAATTGGAATTGGAAACCCTGCTAGTGCAAATGAAAGAAATGATGATGTATAATGCATTGTGTCTGTTCCATGAGCAATAATAACTCCTGAATAGTCTGAATTTGAATAACTGCTAATTTTCTTGGCTATCTCTAACCAATTTTCTGGCATGATGTTTTCAGAATATTCTGACAACAAAACTTCTGCATCAATATTTGCAATTTTTGCAAGCTCTGGAACTGATGAATTCAATTCTTCAGCAGTTAATACTGGAGTAACTGCTCCTGTTCTATAATCTACTTTACTTGCAATTGTACCTCCTGTTGAAAGTAACAATATTTTTGGCAATCCGTCTATTTTGCTGATTTTTTCAGATTCGTCAACATTTTTTTCTGATGATTGAATTTTTTCAATATTCTTAATTCTTGCAATTTCTAATCCCACATTATATCCGCTTTTTAATTTCAAAACAATGTGTTTGTCGTCACTATGCTCATATCTAGGCATAATTATGCCTGAATACATAATATCTGAGATGATTTTCACTGAATCTCCAACATGTACTTGATTGTTCTTTAGAAATTCTAACGAATTACTCTCATACCCTCTATATTCTGACATTTACGAGAATTAGATTTGTGATTTTATTAAAACTACCTGTAATATGATGCTACTAATTTTTCGCCCATCTTGAGGTCTTTTTGTTCTCTAACTTTCTTTACTGCTTCTTCAAAGTGTTTCATAGTTACTTTGGCTTCAATACTGCTCTTTTCCACATCTTTGACATCTGGGTGTTTGTCTAAGAATTCGTGAATTACTAATGAAACTGCTGTATTTGCAATAGATGATGTATCTGCACCACTCATTCCATCTGTGATTTCTGCAATCTTTTCCATATCTACATCATCACCCATAGGAATTTTTTCAGCATTAATTTCAAGAATACGTTTTCTACTATCTTTATCTGGATTTGGTACTTGGATAATTTTATCAAATCTGCCTGGTCTTAATAATGCTGGGTCAATCATGTCTGCTCTATTTGTTGCAGCTAGAACAACAACTCCGTGCATGTTTTCCATTCCGTCTAACTCTGTAAGTAATTGACTGACAACTCTTTCAGTAACTGCAGTTTCTCCACCTGCTCCTCTGATTGGTGCAATAGAATCAATCTCATCAAAGAAAACTACACATGGTGCAGATTGTCTTGCTCTTTTGAAAATTTCTCTAATTCCTCTTTCAGATTCACCTACCCATTTAGATAATAATTCAGGACCTCTAACTGAAACAAAGTTTGCTTCACTTTGAGTTGCAACAGCTTTTGCAAGTAATGTTTTACCTGTACCACTTGGTCCGTGAAGTAAAATTCCTCTAGGCATACTATGTCCAAGTTTATCGTATAGACTTGGATATTTCATTGGCCATTCTACTGCTTCTTGTAATTCACGTTTAACATCCTCTAAACCACCAACTTCGTCCCACTTTACATCTGGATTTTCAATGAACACTTCTCTCATTCCAGATGGAGTAACTTCAATCAATGCTTTGGTAAAGTCTTCATGATTTACAATTAATTTATCCAAAGTCTCAGGTGGGATTTTTTCTTCTTCAAGATTTAGAATTGGTAATAATCTTCTCAAACATTTCATTGCAGCCTCTTTACAGAGATACTCCAAGTCTGCACCAACATATCCGTGGCTAATTGCTGAGATTTTATCTACATTAACATCATCTGATAATGGCATGTTTCTGCTGTGAATTGCAAGAATGTCTTTTCTTCCTTTTTTGTCTGGAACTTTGATTTCTATTTCTCTATCAAATCTACCTGGTCTTCTGAGTGCTGGGTCAATTGCGTTTGGTCTATTTGTTGCAGAAATTACAATTACTTTACCTCTTGCTTCTAAGCCATCCATTAATGATAACATCTGAGATACGACTCTTCTTTCAACTTCTCCAGTAACTTCTTCTCTCTTTGGTGCAATAGAATCAATTTCATCAACGAAGATAATTGAAGGAGCTTTTTCTCTTGCCTCTTTGAAAATTTCTCTTAGTCTAGCTTCACTTTCACCATAAAACTTGCTCATAATTTCTGGACCTGAAATACTGATAAAGTGTGCATTACTTTCGTTTGCAACAGCTTTTGCAAGTAATGTCTTACCTGTTCCTGGTGGACCATAAAGTAAAACTCCTTTTGGAGCTTCGATTCCTAACTTTTCAAAAATTTCAGGATGTCTTAATGGAAGTTCAATCATTTCTCTAACTTTCTTTATTTCATCAGTTAAGCCTCCAATGTCTTCGTAGGTTACTTGTGGAACACCACGTAATGTTTCACCTTTTTCTGCAATATGGAAAACAGTTTTTTGTGTAATCAAAACTGCATCAGCAGCTGGTGTCACGCCAATTACTTGAAAAGTTAAACGACCGCCAAAGTATGGAACCATGACATTGTCTCCTTTAATCAAAGGAACACTTTCCAAAGCATCTGCAAGATATCTTTCATCAATTGGTGGAATTGCTTCTAATGGGGCAACTACTACCTTTTCTGCAGCTACTGCTTTGATTTTTCTAACTGAAATTGTATCTCCAATTGCAATTCCTGAATTATTCCTCCCTAGTCCATCAATTCTGATAATTCCCTTGCCTTCATCAGATGGGTATAGTGGAAGACATTTTGCAACTGTTCTTCTTTTACCTTTAATTTCAATAACATCGCCTGTGGATGCATTTAATGTATCCATAGAATCATAATCTATCCTTGCTACTCCTCTTCCAACATCTCTAGTATATGCCTCTAAAACTTTGAGAGAAAGTGCATTTTGGCTCATATTCAAATGCGCTCTGTCTAATTTTTATATCTTTGTGGTAATTTCTTCAAATGACAGGTAGCAATCACAAGCTTAAAATCCTCTTTAGGTAGGAAACGATCAGCTTGGGTAAGAGACCATTAGTAAGAAGACGTGGCCGTGGAGGCAACCAATTTAGATCTACTTCTACTGGTAAAGTAGGCACCAAAGCAAATTATCCTCGTTTCCCACTATCTGAACAACATGAAGGTGAGATTATTGACCTTGTCCATGAACGTGGTAGAGAAGCACCTTTAGCTAAAGTTAGATTTGAGGATGGTTCGGTATCATTTGTTCCAGCAGTTCTTGGTGCAAAAGTAGGCGAAACACTACAATTTGGATTAAAATCAAAAATTGAAAAAGGAAATGTAATTAGTATTCAAAACATTCCTGATGGAACTATTGTATGTAATATTGAAAAGCACTTTGGCGATGGCGGTGCAATTGTAAAATCTGCCGGAACCGACGCAACTGTATTCTCTCACGGTGATGAGGGTGTCACTGTAAAACTTCCTTCTGGAAAATTCACTACTCTAAATCCAAAAAATAGAGCTATGATTGGAACTCTTGCTGGTGGTGGAGCTAGTGAAAGACCATTTATGAGTGCAGGTGGTAAATGGAGAAACTTTAAAGCTAAAGGAAAGAAATATCCAATTGTTAGAGGTGTTGCTCAAGCAGCATATGTTCACCCACACGGCGGTGGTCGTCACCAACATGTAGGACAAAGTTCTACTGTTTCCAGAGATACTCCTCCAGGAGCCAAAGTCGGAAGCATTGCCGCAAGAAAGACTGGTAGAGCTAGAATTAAAGAAAGAAAGTAATTTTCTCTTCAACCTAAAATTGATTAATAGCTCAAAGTAATCTCGTTAAATGTCAAATCAACGAATTAGACTTTTTGTAACTGGTAGAGTTCAAGGTGTATTTTTTCGTCAGACATTGAAAACAAAAGCAATACAAAATGATATTTTTGGATGGGTGAAGAATCTGAAGGATGGTCGTGTTGAGGCTATTTTAGAGGGAAGTGAAGAAAATGTTAGTAGATTAGTTGAATGGGCTCATGGTGGTCCTGCAAATGCAATAGTTGAAGATGTAGAAATTAGAAATGAAAAATTTTCTGGCGAGTTTTCAAAGTTTGATGTTTTGTATTAGTGAATTTCTTCATAGGCTTTTTTTATCAAATCTCCAAATTCAGAAATTTGTTGGTCTTTGCTGATTTGAATAATCTCTACGGGTTCTTTTCGACTCTTCTGAATCTTTATGATTACTCCTTCTTTTTGAGGTTCTACATCTGAAAACCATCTAAATGTCATGGATTTGCAAAAGACAACTCTGTGCATTCTCACATCCTCAACTACATTTTCTCCTAAACCAAAACAAAATTCTCTAATTGAATCAAAAAGTGGTAACACCTGAGCAGGAATTTGTCTTTTAAAATCTTCATAACTTCTTTTGTTTCCAAATGAAATCATTCCTTCCATGAAATTGTAAATCTGAATTTAATAATAAATGGTAGCAGCTCTGTTGGCTCCAGTCTAGACGAATAGCCCCATTTCAAGGCATACAAGATCCGCCACGTTGACGAGGAAGCGTGGATGCTCCACCTTAGGATTGCTCCCTCCCGGACCTCATCCCTTTCGATGGTTCGGTCTTAGAAGTCATCCCTTCGGATAATTCTAGTCCTGCAACCACCCGCCTCGGCGTGATTTCATTTCCGCACACCAAGCGGGAATTACCCATCTAGAGATTTACCCAACAGTTACTGATCTCTGCATATAGCCGGTTTCAGAACAGGGCACGGCTGGCACCCCGATCCTACCTACTACCAATTTTTCTAAAACAAAGTATGTTATATTTGCATTAGGTTTGATTCTCTTTTAGTTTCAATACTATGTTGCAAACTGAGCATACTTCTCCTGTACAATCATTGCCACATTTCTTACAAACTGTTTTTTCTTTATAGTTGGTTTCTTTTACAATACTTGATACTCTCAGAATAGATTGATACAAATTATTTTTAATTCCGCTATGTTGTTTTTCTAATGAATTTAGAAATTCTCGAATCTCTGTTCTTATTCCTTCATTCATGTGAGGACATGGTTCTGATTGGAATGGAATATCATTTGTAAATGCATAAAATACTATTTCAGATTCGTATATCTCACAAAATGGTTTGATTTTTCTTAAAGAGCTTGAAGAGGTATCAGGATCCATCCAACCAATCTTATTTGTATCTCCTGAAAGCATGTTTATGACAAATGTCTGTAATGTGTCATCTAGATTGTGTCCTGTTGCAATAACATCTGCACCAATATCTTTTGCAGCATGATCAATTGCTCTTCTTCTTAAAGTTCCACAAATTGAACATGATGATGTTTTTTCATTCTCTCTCATGTCCAATGCCTCATCAAGTGTTAACTCAAAAAGATCTTTGTAAGAGTAAACTTTGTGTTCTACACCTAATTCTCCACAAAACTTTTCAACAATCTCTAATGCTTCGTTTCTATACCCTGGAATTCCCTCATCTATAGTAATTGCTTTAATTCTAAAATTATGACTAGATGACATTTCATGAATAATTTTTAAAAGTGCTAGAGAATCTTTTCCTCCAGAAACTGCAACTGCTACTAATTCATTATTTTTGATCATTTTGTGCTTGGAAATTGTTTTTGCAGTCTTTCTTACAATTGAATTTGAGAAACATTCTGAACAGAGTTTTTGACCAGAATATTTTCTAGTGTAAACTGCCAATTTTTCGCAGTAATCACATTTCATGAATTTGAATATTTATTTTCATTAATGATTCTTTAGGTATTTTCTATATTGTGAACCAACCAGATTTTACATATGAGAGGGCAATGTTTAGACCAAACAAAGCAAAAGTAAACGCATAGATTCCCCACATCACTCCATTTACTGCTTTTTCTGAAATTCTTTGATCAATAATGGTATGAATGAATTTTCCACCATCCAAGATTGGCAATGGAAGCATGTTGATTATTCCAATGAAAAATGAAATCATCCATAGCCATAAGAGGAACATTGAAACATTTGGATCATTCCATTCAATGAAATTCAATACTGGTTTGTATGCAAATGAATTATCTCTCATAATTCCAATCAATCCTCTTTCTGGATCATCTGGTGCTGCCATTACTTCCAGACTAAATTCTAATGGTTGTCCATCTCTAAGTACAGATACACTTGCAGTATCTCCTGGATTCAAACTCGGGAAATCCGCCGGACTTAGAATCTGCTTGTTGTTGATTGATGTTATGATGTCATTTGCAAGTAATCCTGCTTGTTCTGCTCCTGAATTTTCAATAATTGAAAGAATTAGAACTCCCTCAGGTAATTCGTAAAATGAGCTTAATAATGGCTCAGGTAAAACCATTGCAAAAAATGGATTTGTAAGTAAAATAGCTCCTAGGGCAAATGCAAAAATTACATTTGATGTTGCACCAGCTCCAATAACTCTAAGTTTTGAAATCTTTTTTGCTTTGTTAAATTCCTCTTCATCAGGTTCTACAAAGCCTGCAAACATTGCGATAAATATTGCAAATCCTCCTGTTTTGATCTTTATTTTCTCTAGTGCTGCAACAATTCCATGAGCACCTTCGTGAATAACTAACACAACTGGAATTGAAAGTAAAAAGTACGTAATTGATGCTGCTGAAGTTAATGTAACTCCTGGAATGAGAACCGTTAACTCTGAAAAATCATCTGGGATGACAAAAAAGTTTGCAACATTATTTAGCAAAAACCAAAATGCAAAACCCATCATAATGAAACCAGAAATTACACTTACATCTGCAAAAACCCTAATGCCTCTTCTTGTACGACTGAGAAGTCTTAACAGTACTGAGTTTACTTGTTTATTTTTGTAAGTTAGACTGTATGCCTTTATCTCAAAACCATATTTTTCTAATTTTAGTCCCTTTGCAACAACAACAATTACAACCCATGCCATTAGTACATAGATTATCGAATTTTGAGTGATAAAATCAAGTTCCAAATTAATTGTAATTTTTTTAAGGTACGGACATTTATCGGTTACTATGAAACCCGCAGTAATTATTTCAACTTATCCTGACAAAAAATCGATTACAAAAATTGCAAAAGTGTTTGTAAAAAATAAGACAGTTGCTTGTGTAAATATTTCAAAAATTTCTTCAATTTATTCTTGGAATAAAAAAATAGAAAACACCTCTGAATATATTGCAATTTTCAAAACTACATCAAAAAATAAAAAATTACTTAAAGAAAAAATCAAAGAAACTCATCCATATGATGTTCCTGAAATTGCTGAAATCGATGTGACTTCAATAAACAAACCTTATCTTGATTGGTTGATAGACTCTACAAGTTAGGATTCTATTGAGTATCGTAACAGAGAAACTATGCCGCCTAATCCAGTAACTCTTAGACCTATGTCTGTAGATGAATCCACACTATACATTTTGACTCCCTTACTTTCGATATCGTTGAGAAAATCTATCATTTTTTGTTCATCGTCTTGAATTGCTTTATCTGAAAAAACCATAGACTCTACTGCTCCCATTTGATTTGCGTTAAATGTCTCATTGTAACCCATGGTGAATTTTTTGCTTTTTTTGTTTGCAAGATGCATAACTTCATCAATAATTGATGAAGCTTTTGCCAGTTTACTATCTGACATTATCTCTTTCATTGTATTTGATTTTGTAAATGTGTAAATTCCATCCTCTCCTCCAGAATCTATTCCTTCAACTACTTGTACTTTGAATTTTTGTAAATTTTGAGATTTTTGAATAAAATTTGCAAATCGTTTCTTTGTTTCTCCTGGACCAAAAATCACAATTGAATCTCCTTCTTTGAGAATAGTTGAAATTGCCTGTTGGACTTGCTCAAAGAATTTTTCAATATTGAAATTAGTTTTGTATCTTTTTCCACCAGAACCTGAGTAAATGTTTGGCATAAATTCTAAATGCGTTCCTCTTAATCTCGCAATTCCACTGTCACCTGTATCAATTGCTACTAGTACAAACCCAACTTGATTGTTACTTGATTCTAAAAGATTTTTTTCAAATGGTAACCACTTTTTCTTTGAAATTGTAATTCCATCATTAATTTTTAAAATAAAAGAATGATGAGTTCCATGTGGTACTGACTCATTACTTGATTCTGAAATAGTACCTCCTATTCTTAATCTATCTAGTACATCATCAAGTGAAATTTTTTCTACAGTTAACGCAATTCGAATTTTGATCCTTTCTCCTTTGTCGGGTCTAGAATAATCTTTATCTTGTTTTAGTACCCTGGTTGTATCTCCTATTACTTTGTCATTTTGTTTAATGATTCTACGTAAATTCAAAAGATCATCTGAATCTTCTGGGATGACTGAAATTAAATTCTCATCAATATTTTTTGTAATCATATTGTTATTCTATTCTACAAAGAGAAAAGAGTTTAGTTTGTTACTTCGTTAGTTGTTTCTTCAGATTTTTTCTTTAGATAACTTTCAACCCAATCCAAAGTAAGAACACCTGATTCAGCTAAATTTGTTAAAGAGTTTGCAGATGCCTCTCCTGTTACTTTACCATGATTTCTTTTTAATTGACGCCATTTTAGAGATGTATTGCCACTTTTTGAATTATAGATAATTCCTAAAATGTCTCTTGCATTAACAAATGTAATATCTCTAATTTTTTTCAAAGTTACTTTGTCTGCTGCCTCAACATAGATTGCACCCAAACTATCTTCTCTTTCTGCAAATACTTCTGAATCATCCAAATAACTTCTTGGAGCATAAGATTTGCACGTACTAGAGATGATGAATCTTCTAAAACTTTCTACTGATGCTGGGGTGTCAATTGCAACCATTTTGAATGAATAAACTATTGGCCATTTATCAAGCTTCTTGAAAGACTCAATAGGAATCTACCTCAAATATGGCTTGCAGGTGGTGATGAACCTATCCCTTTGAAATGATGATGAGGATCTTGAGTTCTGAGCCTGCCTATGTTTTTAATTGATGATTACTTTAGAAAAATTATGAATTCACTAACTGAATATCTTACGTTTAATGTTGAAGCCCGTAGAGGATTTGTCAATATTACACCTGATATTAGAAAACTAGTAACTAAAAGCAAAGTCAAAGAAGGTTTGTGTCTTGTAAATGCCATGCACATTACTGCTAGTGTTTTTATCAATGACAATGAAGGTGGATTACTTCATGACTATGAAAAATGGTTAGAAGAATTAGCACCCCATGCTCCAGTTGATCAATATAGACATAATGACACTGGAGAAGACAATGCAGATGCCCATCTAAAAAGACAAGTAATGGGAAGAGAAGTAGTTGTTGCAATAACTAATGGTGAGTTAGATTTTGGTCCATGGGAACAAATTTTCTACGGAGAATTTGACGGAAAAAGGCCAAAAAGAGTCTTAGTAAAAATAATTGGCGAATAATTTACTATCCAAAGTCTGCATCGCGTTTTTGACTTTGTGATTCATTCTTTCTTGCAGCGGCTCTAAATTCATCATCGTGGTTTTGAGGACCATGTCCACATTTTACACATGCTATTTTGAATCCATTATCATCTTTTTCATATGTTTCACATCCGCAAAAACATGCCATGTTTAATCTAATTTCTAAGGCGATATATCTTTTGGGATGTCTTATGCATCTGATTTACAACATTCTCCCATTGGAATCTCTTTTCCATGTGGAGACATTCTAGGATGTTTTAACATTGTACAAAGTGCATCGGTAAACTGTTTATTCATATGGTGTTCAATACCACAAACCATCTCTTCATCAATTTCGACTTTGAGTGCACTATCCATTAGAACTTCTAAGAGTCTACTATTTCTCATCATACTCGAACCAATTGCTTGACCTTCATCTGTAAGCTTGACTCCTGCTTTATTGTAAGTTACAAGATTTTTGAGATTTAGTTTCTTTAACATTTGGACAACACTTGGCTGTCTGACATTGAGCATTTTTGCTATGGTACTAATTTTAACTTCTTCTCCGCGTTCTTTAAGAAGCCATATTGCTTTGAGATACATCTCAACATGTTCAGCTTCGGCAGTTCCAACAAACAGAGTCTCCTCATCTAGTGCGTCCATATTTACACTTTCTTTGAGTCTTTTAATAAATATTCAAAATATTGACGCGCAAATCCTGCTAATCCTGCATGATCTGCCCAAATTGCAACAACCTCTGAAGAATTTTCAGCAGCAACTGCTGGACCTAATAATATGACTACGTATTTCTTGTCAGAAATAATTCCCCCACCAAACAAGCCTTTCTTGATTTTTACTGTTGCAACTCTTTTGATTGCTTTAATGGATTCTTTATCCATTTTGTCTGATGTAAGAATTGTAATCTCTACTCCTTTGTCATGAAGTGATCTTAGTTTCGGTAATGCTTGTTTTACTAATTCTTCACCAGCTTCAGGTAATGCAATCATTACTTCATTTCTACAAGTTTCAACCATCTCTAGAATTTTTGCTGCAATGTTTATTGCACCTGACAATACCCAAATGTCTGGTTTCTCACTTGTTCCACTTTTTTCATACAAAGGGACTAATTCATTTAGAATAACACTTTGATTTTCTGAAAAATCATTTTCCATTTTTTGTTTTGTAGTCTCTAATCCAGTTGATGGTGACTTTGCAAAATATTTTGTTGGTCTTGAATCATCTGTTCCAATCCATCCTTTCTCTTCTAGGGTTCCTAGAACTTCGTAAATTTTTGAGTATGGCACTCCTGATTTTTGACTAAGTTCTGATGCTGTCAGTTCTCCTGATTTTAGTAATGCAGAAAATGTTCTAATCTCATAACTTGTAAGACCTATTTTTTCCAAGGCTTTTCTTGTCTTATCTGATATGCTCATGCGATCTACTCGATCAGCTTTGATATTTAAATCACGTATGCCTACTTCCTAAATTCCACCCGAGGCCAAGTATGAAATGCATTATATACCATTTCTGAAAAATGCTCATAGTAACAATGGCTCTAATTCAGATATCTAACCAAACTACAAAGAATTTAGGTAAAAAATCCACTATTAGATTTACTCAAAGTATCTGTCCTGATTGTAACATGATTTTAGATGCAGAGGTCTTTGAGAGAGATAACAAAGTCTTCATGTCTAAAGTATGCCCAACTCACGGTGAATGTGAGGAATT
>REGK01000059.1:1790-4097 GCA_003702545.1 Candidatus Nitrosopumilus sp. | reverse complement strand
AAGCCAAACCAGCAAAGAAAGCAGAAGCCAAACCAGCAAAGAAAGCAGAAGCCAAACCAGCAAAGAAAGCAGAAGCCAAACCAGCAAAGAAAGCAGAAGCCAAACCAGCAAAGAAAGCAGAAGCCAAACCAGCAAAGAAAACCACAAAGAAAGCAGAAAAACCTGAAAAACCTAAAAAATTAACTAAAAAAGAATTAGAAGAACAAAAGAGAATAGAAGAATTAACTCCTGAGGAAGAATTAGAAGAACAACTATCTGATGAAGAAATTGAAAATTTCCAAATTGAAAAAGTCGATATGGAAAGACTCACAAACAAAGTTTGTGATATTTTAGCTGAACGTGAATCTGAAGGAATGTTCCAAAGTGAACTATGGAAGAAACTTAAACTTACAAGTCGTGATGGTTCTAGATTATCATTAAAGCTTGAAAGAACTGGTTTCATTACTAGAGAAAAAATGCTTGAAAAGAATCGTTGGACTTACAAATTAATTTTAAAGAAAACTCCAATCAGTACACAATCTATTGAAAATTCACCATGTTTAGTTTGTCCTGTTGAACAGAAATGCTCACTTGAAGGTGAAATCAGTCCAAGAAACTGTCAGTTCATTGAAGACTGGGTTATTGCTGAAATGAAAAAACCTGCGAAGGCCAAATGAAATTATTAGATGCACGCAAAGATCACTATCGAAAATTAGCACATGAGCAAGGTTATCGAAGTAGGGCTGCGTATAAACTCAAAGAACTAAATCAATCTTATCGAATTATCGGTCCTGGCTTTTACGTTCTTGATCTTGGTTGTGCTCCTGGTGGTTGGACTCAAATGGCAGTCAAACTAGCAGGAAATCAAGGCAAGGTTATGGGAATTGATTTGTCTTATGTGGAAGAAATCCCTGGAGCCAATATTCTGAGGGGTGATATTGAAGATGAGAATGTGGTTGATGAGGTAATGGATTATTTTGAGCGCAAAGTTAATGCTGTGATTTGTGACCTCTCACCAAAAGTTAGTGGAAATTGGTCTGTTGATCATGCCAAGCAAATTTCTCTGAATTACGATTGCACCAAAATAATGGACAAAGTTTTGGCCCACAAAGGTAATGCTGTATTCAAGGTCTTTGACGGTGAATATTCTATGGAGTTTAGAGATTATGTAAAGAAAAAATTTGCAAGAATTAACCTCACAAAACCTAAAGCTAGTAGAAAACAGAGTAGTGAGTTATACTATGTCTGTCTAGGTTTTATTGGATAATTGAAAAATTTCTATTATCTCGTTGATTTTTGCATTAGTTCGAAATCCTGTTGGATTAAATGATGTTACACTGGCCACAAAATTCTTTTTTTGTAAATTTTCTATAACCTCTTCTAGCTTTGGTGGAGATGATTTCATTTTTTTTGCAACCTCGTCTAATGTAAAATATGTAGCTGGCATTTCTGCTTCTAACAAACATTTGTTTAATGTTTTTTCACAAACTTTGTCTACTTGTAACTTTGGAATCTGAGATAACATGTTTTCAATAAACTCTTTATCAAAAATCTTTCCAATCCATAAAGGACCTGCAATTCCAATTTTTGAGTTACATAATTGGCATAATGGTTTTTGTTCTAATGAAATTTCTCGATGTCCGCAATTTTTGCAATGTAAAATGTATCCAATATTTTCCTCTTGATCAGGTCTGTTTCTAACTTTGACATATGTTCTATAGTAGTGCATATCGCTTTCAACAAACATTGGTTCGACTTCAACACCTAATCTTGCTGCAACCATTCGTAGGCAGCCAAGTACCAATCTAATTGCCATTTCATTCCCGTATTCTGCCCTTATTGGCACTCCGCCGTATTTTCTCTTACAGGCACTCTGAAAGAGTCCGTTTAACACCTGCAAATCTGTGGCTGCCACAGATAGTATCCCTCCATGCATTGTTGCCCTAATTCCACAGTCAAAAAATGCTGCAGGGGATCCAAATGGATCAATATCTACAATTGAGCCTCTTTCTCCTTTTTTTGAAAAATTACTAAAAAACCTGCATACTTCTTTTTCAAAAAACTCTACATTATTGATTCCATTAATTTTAGCTGAATATTCGGCCATCTTTAATGCCGTTGGATTAAGATCATTGATTATCAAATTATCAATCTCTAATTCGTTTGCAACTCGTAATCCTCTGGCTCCAATTCCTGATAATCCTTCCAAGAAAATCTTTGGACCTTGAAAATTTTCTAAAAATCCTGCATATGCAATAATTGAAAAATCTCTGTTCAGTTTTGCTTTTGGATTGAAAAATGCGGGTTCTTTTGGTGGAACTTTTTCTG
>REGK01000059.1:0-1690 GCA_003702545.1 Candidatus Nitrosopumilus sp. | reverse complement strand
CCTTCCAAGAAAATCTTTGGACCTTGAAAATTTTCTAAAAATCCTGCATATGCAATAATTGAAAAATCTCTGTTCAGTTTTGCTTTTGGATTGAAAAATGCGGGTTCTTTTGGTGGAACTTTTTCTGTAATTGATCCTTTTGGAACTAACAGTTTTGTTTTTCCTTCTACAATTTCTTGAAGAGATTCATTTGGTATTTCCAATATTCTTCTATTTTTTCAAAGCCTATAACGGTTTAATACTTGTGCTTTAAGACAGAATTCGTGCAAGTTTGTGGGATAGACGATGCAGGACGTGGTTCTATGCTTGGCCCATTAGTAATATCTGGAATTTCTATTGATAAAAAAAATTTGAGAAAACTTTCTTCATTGGGAGTAAAAGATTCAAAGAAACTTTCACCAAAAAACAGAGAATTACTTTACAAAAAAATTATTGCATTAGTTGATGACTATTACATTGTAAAAATTCCGCCAAGATCCATTGATGCAAGTGTAAATAGACATGGCTTGAATGAACTCGAAGCAAAATACATGGCAAAAGTTGTTTCAAAATTAGATCCTGATACCTCCTATGTTGATTCTTGTGATGTAAACCCTAAAAGATTTGGAAAAGAAATATCGAAATTATCTGATAATCATAAAATCAAATCATATCATCATGCAGATAGTAGATTTGTGGTAGTTTCTGCAGCCTCAATTCTTGCCAAAGTTGCCCGTGACAGAGCAATTGAAAAACTCCAAAAAAATCATGACCTTGGCAGTGGTTATCCTTCTGACTCTAAAACGGTCAAATTTGTGACTAGATACTACAAAACTAATCGCTCTTTACCCACATTTGTGCGCAAGAGCTGGAAACCCGTACAAAAAATTCTAAATGACTAACCTCTAAATTTTGCAATAACTATGGCATGGTCCTTGTCATATGGGTGCAAATCAATTGTTTGCAATATCTCAAATTTTGATTGCAGCTTTTGTGTCTCTTCTTCTACAATCTTTCTTGGTGATTTTGTTACATCGATGCTTCTTGTTTTAATTACCAGAAAGAAATAACCTTCTTTTTTTAGATACATTTCACAATTCTCAATTGCTATTTCTGTTTGATCAGGCTGTGCAATATCCACATAGACTACATCTACTTTGCCAAACACTGAAAAATACTCTTTTGGTTTTCGTGCATCTTGCAGAATTGCCATAATATTTTTTCTATATGCTGCTACTCTGTCTAAAAAGTCTCTTGCGACTCTACTTGCATGTTCGACTGCAAATACAATTCCGTTTGGTCCTACAATATCTGAAATGTGGCTAACAGTTGTTCCAGTTGATGCTCCTAGATACAACACTTTGGTTTTATTTTCAAAAGGGAAATACTCCAACTCATTCATTATCGCAGCTGCTAATTTACTTCTAAAAGGATCCCATAGTCTGTACTCTATTCCTTTTTTTACAACAAGTTTTTCTTTGTATACTTGATTTCCTGGTACTAAATTTTCAGTAGCTAATTTTTGCTGGCCTTCAGATTTTATCCAGAAAAATGATGGATTATCTTCTTCCAAACTTTTTTCTCTTTTTATTTGAACTTGGTCTGTCATCTCTACGTCCGCCTCTGTCATCTCTACGTCCGCCTCTGTCATCTCTACGTCCGCCTCTGTCATCTCTACGTCCGCCTCTGTCATCTCTACGTCCGCCTCTGT
>REGK01000032.1 GCA_003702545.1 Candidatus Nitrosopumilus sp. | reverse complement strand
CCGCCTCTGTCATCTCTACGTCCGCCTCTGTCATCTCTACGTCCGCCTCTGTCATCTCTACGTCCGCCTCTGTCATCTCTACGTCCGCCTCTGTCATCTCTACGTCCGCCTCTGTCATCTCTACGTCTACGATTATCTCTGAAATTACCTCCATCTCGTCTAAATGATTCTGGTCTTCTGGTGTCTTTCTCAGTTGGATTCTCGTATTTCTTACCGATTTCATCAACTCTTACATTGAGTTTTTCAAGTAATGTGCTGTTTAGGCCCTCTCCATAAACGTCAACTCTGGCCGCAATGACTGCTTTTGCAGCAATAGCACGTGCAATTTTTCCTCTTTGCCATCTAGGTGCTGCGTGAACCATTGCATGTTGGAATAACAATCCGTGTTTTGGTGGTTGAGAGCCAGTCTTTAATGATCTAAACAATGCTTTTTCTGCACCAAGCACTTGAATTGTACTTGCTGGAAGTGATGCCAATCTTTTCAAACTGCCAGCTCTTCCCAAAATTCTTGCACCTACTGCAGTACCAAGTATTGCAGAAAGATTTGGAGCAATTGTTTCCATTTCAGACTCGACATGCTCTTCAAGTTTTTTACGTAAATCATGAAAATCTAAAATCTGTTTTGCAATTGATTGAACAATTGTAAGATTCACATCAGAGATATCTCCACCTCTGCTTTTTGTAGAAATTAATGATAACATCTCAACTTTGGATTCTGGGAAACCTGCATCTTCAAAAACTTGTTTTGTTAATGACTCACGTTTTCCAGCCATAACAATTTGAGCATATCCGTTAATGCTGTCAATAATATTGTCTAGTTCTGGGAAGTGTAATCCATACCATTCTCTTAATCTTGAACTAAGAGCATTGGCAATTTTGTCAATTTCATCTAGTGAATTAATTGCTTGAATAATGTGAAGGTCTGGACTTTCAGAAACTTCGGTGACTTTTGAAGATGATAATCCTAAAGCAAATTCTCTTAGTTTTCCTAATGCATCCTGAGGATTAGATGCAAAACCTGAATCAACAATAATTTGTGGTTTTGATGCTTGAACTCTATCTAGTTCTGAATCCTCCATAATCTGAGAGTCTATGTTATTTTTTTTCAAAATTGCAAGTAATGATTCATCACTTACTGAAACCCCTCTCTGAATTGAAGCTAGATAATTGATGAGCTCGTTTAGTTTTGATTCCTTGTTTTTTATTTGGAGATATTCTTTGACAGGATTTGAAAATGAAAATGACTTTTCTAGTTTTTCATCATCAAAAATTGAGATTCCCAATTCTGTTAAAATCACAGAATACATGTCTAGTTCAATCTAAACCACCTTTAAAAAAGGTACTAGAATCACAAATCAACTGTTATATTCGAAACTACCCTCATTAATCAAAGTGGAGCCCAATCTTGCTACTTCCATAGGTCCAATTCAATTAGACAAGCCTGTGATGTTGGCCTCTGGGATTTTAGGTATATCACTTGATGTCTTTAACCGTCTTTATCGCTCTGGAGCAGGAGCTGTTGTTACAAAATCACTTAGCACTGAACCTTGGGAAGGATATCCAAATCCTACAATCTTTAGTGTAAAGGGTGGTGGTTGGATTAATGCTGTAGGACTATCAAATCCAGGCGCAGAGAATTTTGCAAAAATGATTGAACCAAACAAAGACGTGCCAATTGTTGTAAGTCTTGTTGGTTCCATTCCTGAAGACTTTGAAAAAATGATAAAACAATTTGAAAATTGCAAAGTCACCGCTTACGAACTAAATCTATCCTGCCCTCACGTTGCAAAAGTCGGACTCGAAGTCGGTGATGATCCAGAACTAGTAAAGAAGATTGTTTCTACTGTTAAAAATTCCACAAATGTCCCTGTTATTGCCAAAGTGGGTTTGGGAACTACTCATTATCTTAACACTGTATCTACTGCTATAGAATCTGGAATTGATGCAATCACTGCAATTAACACAGTCAGATCAATGGCAATAGATGTCGAAACTCAGCGCCCCATTCTTAGTAATAAATTTGGAGGATTGTCTGGAACTCCAATCAAACCGATTGCATTAAGATGTGTTTATGAAATTTCTTCCAAATATGATATTCCAATTATTGGATGTGGGGGTATTTCTGATTGGGAAGATGCAGTAGAATTTTTCTTGGCAGGAGCTTCTGCTGTGCAACTTGGTAGTGCCATAGGAGATAATTGGATAGATGTGTTTAATGAAATCAATACAGGAATATCACAATACATGGAAAAGAAAAATTATTCAAAAATTGAGGAGATGGTTGGAATTGCAAAGAAATCATAATCATACAACAATTGTTACAGTTGAAAAAGTAATTGATGAAACACCTACTGTTAGAACTTTGGTTTTCTCTGATAAAGTAATGTCAAATGTTCTTCCAGGACAATTTGCAATGGTTTGGATTCCAGGAATCAATGAATTGCCAATGAGTGTTATGATTTCTGATGAATCCGGAAAAGCAGCATTTACTGTTAGAAAACATGGAGCAGCTTCTACTGGTCTGTTTAATGTCAAAGTTGGAGAACAAATTGGAATTCGTGGACCTTATGGAAACTCTTTTGATCTTAGAGAGGGAAGACTTTTGCTAGTTGGTGGTGGAACTGGTCTTGTCCCAATGATGCGATTACTCACACATGTGAAACCTACTGATGATGTCACTGTCTTGATTGGTGCAAAATCAAAAGACGAAGTATTTTTTGAGGACTTGGCAAACAGACTCTTGGAAAATAATCCTCACAAAGTAATTGTATCTACTGATGATGGTAGTTATGGCGAGAAGGGCTTTGTTACTGATTTAGTCGAAAAACATGTCGAGCAAACAAAATTTGATGGTGTCTATGTTTGCGGACCTGAAATCATGATGTACAAAACTGTCCAATCTGCCCATTCTAGAGGTATCTTTGTACAGGCAAGCCTTGAGAGGATGATGAAATGTGGGGTTGGAATATGTGGTAGTTGCTGCGTGGGTGAGGATCTTGTTTGTAAGGATGGAACCGTATTTGATGGTCAACACCTGTCTCAAAACAAGGAATTTGGTAAATTTCACAGAAACAAGGCTGGAATATTAGAAAATTACTAAATTTGACCAGCAAGGTTTAAAATAAATCACAAAATTATTTTGATGAAGGGAATGGGAACTCCAAAGATCGTTTTAACTGCTGATCGTACATTAATGTCGCCGTATAGAGGATTGTCTCTTGCCACATTTTTTGGCTGTGCTCCAGCTATTGACCCTAATAGAGACCCAAAGAGCTTTTGGTACAAGATTCTTGGAAAACAAGTAACCCCAAAAATTCTGTTTGATTTTATCTGTAATTACATTCCACACACAAATGGTGTTGCAAATTATGCTCCATATGGTTTGAGAAAACTTGAAGCCGGTCTGCTTCGAGATGGCTTTAGCAGACAAGATGTTGTTGTTGCACATCCAGACCACATTGAAAAATTCATTGGACCTGAAACCCAAGTCGTTGGAACATATGAGATGGACCCACTTGGAATGGGACCTGTAACTATGACGTTTACTTATGGTAGAAAACAAACATCTTATGATGAATATTACAATACTGAACTACACCATAGAATCAAAGCTGCAAAAGCTAAAACAGGAAGTAAAGCAAAAGTAATCTCTGGTGCATCTGGAACATGGCAATACAACTATGATCCAGAAAAAATTGAAGAATTTGGAATCTATGCAATACTAGAAGGTGAACTGGGTGGTATTGCCCCAGAAATTGATGGACATGCAGGAAGATTCTTCAACTATTTGATTAACGGAGACTTTGAAAATATGGATCCTTTCAGAAAGAGAAGTGATTTCAAAGTTAACATTAAAGAATTTGAGAGAAACGGCAAAAAACTTCATGGAAGATTTGTCAACTTCTGGGACAGACCTGACTTGGAAGAGATTCCAGACATTGTCGAACCAAGTATGCATGGAATGGTTGAAGTCATGAGAGGTTGTGGACGTGGATGTAAGTTCTGTGACGTTACATTAAGATCATTGAGATACTATTCTCCTGAAAAAGTCAAAAAAGAAATTGAAGTTAACATAAAGAAAGGCGGTTCAAAATCTGCATGGGTTCACAGTGATGATATCTTTGTTTATGGAATGGATCCTAGAACTGCAAAAGGAATGGAACCAAACAGGGAAGCACTAGAAGAACTATTCACTGCAATCATGTCTACTGGTGTAGAGCACACAAACCCAACACATGGTACCTTGGCAGGAGCAATTGCTGATGAAAAATTAATTCCAAATCTATCTAAAATTATGAAAGCAGGTCCTGATAACATGATTGGTGTTCAGGCTGGATTTGAAACAGGAAGTTTGAGATTAATTGGAAAATATGCTGATAGAAAACTTGCACCATACTCTCCTGATGAATGGCATTGGGTTGTAAAAGAAGGTGTAAAGACCTTAAACCAAGACTATTGGATTCCAGCATTTACTTTGATTATGGGATTAGACAATGACGAGCAACCTGAAGATTCATGGGAGACAATTCGTTTAATCAGTGAATTAGAACGTGAACAACCTGAATCAATGTTTACTACAACTGCCTTGACCTTTGTCCCAATTGGATTATTGGAAAAATCTGACTTCTTTAACATTGGAAATGAGATGACTCCTGCACAACTAGGTGTCCTATACAAGACATGGCAACATAATTTCAAATACGGTATTCAGAAATTTATGACTAGAACTGGTTCTAAAGGACCTCAAAGATACTTTTTCAATGCAATTGCACGTTCTCTTGGTGGTGTTCCATTAGGTGCTATGGAGAGATATGCACGCAGAAAGAGTCGTGAACATGAGCATGTCATTGATACTGTAAAGGCAAAGTACAGGTAGAATTCCAAATACATAAATTCGTTAATTATTGGTGTAGATTATGGCAACTCACGGTTCGCTTACCAAAGCAGGAAAAGTAAGAGGACAAACTCCAAAGGTAGAAGGACGTAAAATTGTAGGTACCAATTCTAGTCTTAGGAACAAGAGTAATTTCAAAAAGAGATTTGTCTTAGGTAGATTCCCTGGTCAGAACAAACCTGGACAAAGAAGAAAGAGACGATAGTCAATTTTTTCTAAAATTTTATCATTTTACGATCATTTTCTAAAACAATACTCTTATAAAGTACTGGTACCGTACCATACGGTATGGTAGAAGATTTAAGATTAGATAGTTTAGAGGGCGTAGGTCCTGTAACAACTAGAAAATTATCCGATGCAGGTGTCCACAACGTCATGGACCTCATCGTCAGGGGTCCTGTAGAAATTGCAGAAATTACTGGAATGGAAAAGGATACTGCTGAAAAAATTGTCAATAAAGCACGTCAACATCTAGTTGATGGTGGATTAATTGCCAAACACTTTACAAGTGCAAGTGAAATTTACAAGCACCGTCAAAGTATTGGTAAAATTACAACTGGTACAAACTGTCTTGACACACTATTTGATGGTGGTCTTGAGACACAAGCCTTGACAGAAGTTTATGGAGAATTCGGTTGTGGTAAAACACAATTTGCTCATACAATGTCTGTAATGGTTCAAAAGACCAAAGAGGAAGGTGGACTAGAAGGCAGTGTTTTGTACATTGACACTGAAAACACTTTCAGACCTGAAAGAATTGTATCTATTGCTCAAGCTCATGAGATGGATCCTGAAAAAGTTCTAGACAACATCATTGTTGCCCGTGCATACAACAGTGCACACCAAACATTGATTCTAGAAGAGGCAGGTCCAATCATTGAAGAGAACAATATCAAACTAATTGTCGCAGACTCTGCAGTTGGATTGTTCCGTTCTGAATATTTGGGACGAGGAACACTCTCTAACAGACAACAAAAACTCAATCACTTTGTTCATCTGTTATCTAGAATTGCAGAAACATACAACTGTGCTGCAATTGCAACAAACCAAGTTATGGCATCACCTGATGTCTTCTTTGGCGACCCAACTCGTCCAATTGGTGGAAATGTAGTTGCCCACACCAGTACCTACAGAATCTACTTTAAGAAATCTGGCAAGAAGAGAATTGCCCGAATGGTAGACAGTCCTCACCATCCTGAGGAAGAGGTAATCTTTGCTCTAGGTGAAGCAGGTGTCATCGACCCTGAAGAGGCTGAGAAAAAGACCAAAAAGACTACCAAAAAAGCAACCACAAAAAAGGCAAAAGAGCCCAAAGTGGAAGAAAAAGTAGAAACTCCTGAAGAATCTACAGAAACTCCTGAAGTAGAGGTAACTGCTGAAACACCAGAAGTTGAAACTACTCCAGAGTTAGAAACTGTGGAAGCACCTCCAGTAGATGCTGAAGTAGATGATTCAGAACCTGTAGAAGAGTAGAACTCTCTACTTTCCTTTCTTTTGAAATCTATGAATATTCCTTTAATGACAATTTTTTTGTGACTAAAACAAAATGTGTTCTATTTGATATTGGAGGTGTTCTAGTTGATTGGCACATGTCATGGATAACATCTGAAATATCAAAACGATTTGATATCAAAGAAGACTTGATAATTTTAGCATTTGATAAATATCTGCCTAAATTAGATTCTGGAAAAATTAACGAGTCTGATTTCTGGCAAAATATTGCAACTGATACTGAGTCTGATTTACTAAAAAATAACAATGAATCTCTTTGGGATACTTATTTTAGAAAAAATGCTATCCCAAAACCTGATGTAAAAAAACTTAGCATTGATTTAAAGAATAATGGATTTACTATTGGAATTATCTCAAACATTGAAAAAGTAACTCATGGAGTAGTTGATGATTGGGATATGTTGTCTCATTTTGAACATAAATTCATGTCATACCAAATTGGTTTCTCAAAACCTGATCCTCGAATCTATGAATATGTGATTGATAAATTACCTTATTCTCCAGATGAATTGCTATTCATTGATGATAAACCATCTAATGTTGAATCTGCAAAAAATTGCGGCATAGAATCTATCCATTTTACAAATTTTGATAACTTGCAATCTTCTTTAGAACAATTTGGAGTGGCAATCTAGCCTCAATTTTTGTATTTTTTGTTGATTAAATTATAATATCATCTCAATAATCTTGTAAATCATGACTGACCTCTATCGATTACTCCCTGAAGAGATGGAGAAACTTGTACTTGATATGGGGTATGATAGGTATCGAGCAGACCAAATCTTACTTCCACTCTATTACAAATTCCCAAAAGACATCAATGACATTCCTCAGCTTCCAAAGAAACTCCGAGAAGAATTAACTGAAGCAGGATATACAATTGGTTCAGCAAAAGAAACTCATAGTGTTGTAAGCGAAGATGGTGATACTACAAAATTATTGTTAGAATTGTCTAATGGCTCTTCAGTTGAAACTGTTCTAATGCAATACGAGCCAACAAAGATTGGTGGTCATCCAAGATCAACTATCTGTGTTTCAACACAAATCGGATGTGCTATGGGGTGTGTGTTTTGCGCAACTGGACAAATGGGATTTGAGACAAATCTCAAAGCTGAACATATTGTTTCGCAGGTAATTCATTTTGCTGAACTTTTAGAGAAACGCGGAGAACATGTTACAAACTTGGTCTTCATGGGAATGGGTGAACCCATGGCAAATTATGATGAGATGATTCGTGCTGTAAAAATTCTAACTCATGATAGAGGATTTGGATTGGGACAAAGACACATTACAATTTCTACCATTGGCATCACGTCTGGAATTGAGAAACTAGCTGAAGAAGATCTACAAATTGGACTTGCCATATCTTTGCATGCTCCAAACAATGATTTGCGAAAGAAACTTGTGCCAACTGCTGGACCAAACTCTGTTGAAGATATTATAGAATCTGGGAGAAAATATTTCAAAAAAACTGGACGCCGTGTTACTTTTGAGTATGCATTGATGGAGGGAATCAACGATTCTCCAGAAATCGCAGAGGAACTATCAAGACTTTTGCGTGGAAATGGCTCTCATGTCAACATCATCCCAATCAATCCAACTGCAGGTGATTTTAAACGACCATCTGAGAAAAATGTCTTAGAATTTGAGCGAATTTTAAAGAAATCTGGTGTAAATTGCACTGTGCGTGTTGAAAAAGGCACTGAGATCTCTGCTGCCTGTGGGCAATTACGAACCGATATTGTTGGCTAAATCTTAGTAGAATGCTGTTCTAAGTCTTAAAATAGGGCTTTCGAAGGTTTTACACTACATGGCAACTAAGAAATCTTCTGGTCGTTCACATGGATTCAAACACAAATCCAGATCAGTTATGAAGAAAAGTTCTCCTAGAGGAGTCTCATTCTTACTACGTGAATACCAAGAAGGCCAACAGGCACTTGTCATTATTGATCCTAGACAGCACAAAGGATTACCTCATAGAAGATACCACGGTAAAGTCGGTATGATTACAAATGTGGGAAGACGTGCAGTCACACTAGATGTTAAACTAGGAAACAAATCGAAAACCTTAATCACTAGATTGGATCACATAAAACCATTCGGTGTATAGTTATGGAAGAAGTACAAAAGAAACAAGCTATTTCTCTTTCAGAAGTTAAAGAAATCTTAGGCAAAGTTGATCCTGAAGAAATGGATCAAATTCAACGTTGGACCTATGATTATGTTTCAAAATTTGTATCAGTTGATCCTAAAGATGCAAAAGAGATGAAGAAAAAACTCATCAAAGAATGTGAATTAACAGAAGATGAAGCTGTTGAAATTGTTAACATTAGACCAACAAGTATGGCAGAATTACGTTCCTTCACTTTTGGTTGGAAGAAACTAATTCTTGCAGAAACTCTGGAAAAAATGCTCAAAATAATCAAGGAGCACTCTTAATTTCTCAGGAGTATTTTAATTTTGTATAGGGCACAACCCCCACCTAGAAAATATGAGGAATATGCATATGTTCTAGATTTCAATCCTCGAGGAAAATCCTCAACTGTCAGAGGAAGAGAGGGAATAATCATTACTGCAATTGGTGAGGACCGATTAACAATCTTGGAGATTCTTGGAATTGCAAATTCAACATTTGAAGTAGGTGAGAAAATCTATATCGGCAAGGAAGGACGAACTAAAGTTCAATCTGTATTAGGTAAGATGGACTATGAAAAAATATCTTCATCTGCTCAAACTGAATTACAAAATGTCGTTGAAAACATTGTAACTGAAAATGAATCAAAATTTGTAGAATATCTCAACAAGGCACAACCACTAACTCCTAGAATTCACGCATTAGAGTTGATTCCAGGAATTGGAAAAACGTACATGAAGACAATGCTTGAAGAGAGAGAAAAGAAACTCTTTGAGAGTTATGATGACTTGCAAGAGAGAGTTGGGTTCAAAGAACCAATCAAACACATTTCTGAGCGAATCATGGATGAAATTACTGGCGAAAGTAGAATGAATCTCTTTGTAAAGAGATGATAAAACGAAAACTACTCGGACAACACTTTCTCAACTCCCAATCAATTGCAGAATCTATTGTATCTGAGGCTAAAATTACAAAAAATGATGTTGTATATGAGATTGGAACTGGATTGGGAGTACTGACTCCACTGTTGTGCAAAAAGGCCAAAAAAGTAATCTCTGTTGATGCAGATGAGAATCTAATCAAAAAGGCAAGAACTAGATTTTCTGATATGGATAACCTTGTCCTAAAATCAGGTGATGGTTTTAAGAAAAAAGACTCGTTTTCTATTTTTGTGTCCAATTTACCCTACTCAAAGAGCAAAGATGCCATAGAATGGCTAGCTCAGCGAACATTTTCTCATGGAGTGATCATGGTGCAAAAAGAATTTGCAGAAAAACTTGTTGCAAAATCAAAAAACCGCAAGGCAATAAGCATAATTGCGACACATACATTTGATATTGAAAAAATATCTAATGTCAGAAAGAATAATTTTTCTCCGCCACCAAAAGTTGATTCTGTTATCTTGAAAATAAAAAAGAAAACTGATATGGATAAAAAACTAATCTCAACAATTAATGAAATATTTTCATACAGACGAAAAACTGTAAAAAACATTCTAAAACAATTTGGATTAGAATCAGAAATTGAGAAACGCGTTGATGATTTAACCGGAGATGAAATAGTAAGCCTTGCAAAACAAATTATCCAAAAATGACGAGTATCCTCCATCTGAGGATACTTTTTTCATTGCAAACAATATTGAAAATGAAAAGGGCCAATATGCATTAGACATTGGAAGTGGTTCAGGATATCTCACACAATTACTCTCTGAGAATTTTTCTTTTGTAGTTGGAACTGACATTAATTGTAAAGTATTGCAAAACCAAAGCACCTACAAAACCTCGAATCTGATTTGCTGTAATGCATCAGATGCGTTACAGATAAAATTTGATTTTATTGTCTGCAATTTGCCATATTTGGCAACTGATGAAATCTTAGATGTTGCTACTGATGGTGGTGCAGAAGGATTTGAGATTCCAAAAAAAATCTTTGACTCTGCAAAAAACAACATAAAAGAGAATGGCAAGTTTGTTTTTGTCACATCTTCTCTTTCAAACTATCAAAAACTCATAGATTACGCACAAGAACTAGGCTTGAAAACCCGAATCATGGCAAAAAAGAAACTATTCTTTGAAGAACTGATTCTTGTAGAAGCAATAAACTAAATTATTTTCTTAATTTTTCTTTTGCATATGTGATGATTGCATCAGTCATCTGTGTTGTAGATGCATCACCGCCAATATCCCATGTTACTGCTTTTCCTTCATTGATTACTTGTTCTGTTGCAGCAAAGATTGCATCTCTGATATCCCTTTCACCCATATAGTCTGCCATCCAAGCTCCTGATAGAACAGTTGCAGTTGGATTTACTTTATTTTGTCCTGCAAACTGTGGTGCGCTGCCATGTGCTGCTTCAAACATTGCATAATTGTCTCCAATGTTTGCAGAATAGATTAATCCAATTGAACCCACCAGTGCTGATGCAAGTTCAGAAATAATGTCCATAAACAAATTGGTACTGACTAGCACTGCACCATTGAACTGCTCAGTTGCAATTACCATTTGCTGTGCCATGTTGTCAATGTAAATTTCAGATAACTCGATACCTGTTCCTTCAACTGCTTTTTGTGCCTCGTCCCAGAAAATTCCGTCAGTCTGCTTTAGGATGTTTCTTTTTGTTACTGCAACCATCTTTTTCATGTTGAATTTGTTTGCCCAATCTATTGATGAATCAATTAATCGTCTACTGCCGTGTCTTGTAATTTTTCTAATTGCAATTGCTGCATCATCTGTAATTTTTGCCTCTACTCCCGTATAGAGTCCCTCAGTTGCTTCTCTGAAACAAACACAATCAAGTTTTCTATCTGGAGTTAGTCTGTCATAGGTTTTAGTTGGTCTGATATTTGCATAAAGATCAAATTTTTGTCTTAATGTTACTGCAACACTTCTTGGTGCTCCTGGAACTGGGATTGTAGTTGTTGGACCTTTGAAACAACAGTCAGTCTCCTCTAGAATCTTCATTGTAGCATCTGGAATGTATGATGCGTCTTTTCTGCCATTTTTGTCCCATTGCTCAGAACCTGCCTCACATAGAATCAGTTCTGATTGAAAGTTGCACTCTTTGAGAACCTTGAGCATAGAATCTACTACTTCAGGACCAATACCGTCACCTTTCATTACAGCAGCTTTTTTACTCAAAACTGCAAGTTTTTGAGGAGTTTATTATTTAACTCTAACTTGATTGGAAATGATTTCTACATGTTATCTATAGAGATGATTTAATAGCTATTTTTGCAAAATCAACTTTGATGAAAATAGTTCAAATCTCTGATCTTCATGTCGGCTCTCAATTCTTGGAAGAAAAATTCAATGTGCTTGTAAATGAAATTAACGAGTTGAACCCTGACGTGATTGTAATTACTGGTGATTTGACAAATGAAGGCTTGATGAAAGAATATGAAAAATGCAAATCACTCTTGGAGAAATTCAACACAAAAAAAATTATTGCAATTAGTGGAAATCACGATTACAGGAACACTGGCTATCTATTATTCAAAAAATTCTTTCCATTCCAAACTGTAAATGAGCTGGGAGAAAATGTCGTACTAGTAACTGTAGGTACTGCACGACCTGATAGAAATGAAGGTGAAGTTGGGTATAGGCAGAATCTCTGGCTTGAGAGAACTATGAAAAAATACAAAGACAAGGTAAAGATTGTTGCAATGCATCACCATCTTATTGCAATTCCTGACACTGGTTCTGATCAACTAACTGTAGTTGATGCTGGCGATGTGTTACGAACAGTACTTGACTCTAAAGTTGATGTTGTTTTATGTGGTCACAAACACCGACCCTGGGCTTGGAACTTTGGAACCTTGACTGTTGTAAATGCTGGTACTGCAACATCAGAAAGAGTACGTGGATTATTTGAGAATGCATACAACATTTTGACAATTGAGAACAACAAAGTCCAAGTTGACTTGAAGATTGTAGGTGGTAAACGTGTTCCAATTGATGAGATTGTGAATAATTACAGCCAGTTTCATGATGAGATTGATAGCGCTTAGGAAAATCCTCTCCAAAGTTTGACTTATTTACAGATTAATTCTAGGCATCTTTGTGCGGGGATCGCCTAGCCTGGTAGGGCGTGGGATTGCTAATCCCATGTCCGCAAGGACACGGGGGTTCAAATCCCCCTCCCCGCGCCATTAAAACTTAATAGACCGACTCGGCAAGTTTTTTCATGGGACGAAGAAAGAGTCAAAAAATTATACGCACAGGTCCTAAAAACGCAACAACTGGCATGTGTCCTATTTGTAAAACAATTGGTAAAATTTTCATCTTGGGCGCTCCTGGTGAGGAACGCGCAAAGTGTGAAAAGTGCCGTCAAGAGTTTGAGTTATAGATTAAATCAACAAACACCCTTTTGAGGAATTTATCTCATTTTTCTAAACCTTTTCTAGTGTAATATTCAATTACATCTTTGATTGTTTCTAGGCCTAGTCTTTGTGCTTTATTTGTTTTAAGAAATCTTTCAACTGTTTGTACAAGTTTATCTGAAATTCTAACAGTCCTGTAGACTTTGACCATAATTTTATTCATATTTTATTACTTATAATTATTAGGTCCTAAATTTAGCATTTTGACACTAATTTAATGGTAATTATTATTTAAAATCAATATTCTTCAATATTTTGTATCTTTGGCATGAAACAGTTCTTTTAACAACCTTGTAGATTCTTCCTGCTGTTCTTTTAACAACCTTGTAGATTCTTCCTGCTGTTCTTTTAACAACCTTGTAGATTCTTCATGATTTTGTTTTAGAGTTTTAGTAGCAATTTCGTAGAACTTTTTGTAATCATTTAGGTCATCATCTAATAATGTTAATTGCACTTTGTACTCTAATGAATCTTCATATTGTTTTTGCTCAAGTAATTTTGCGGTTTCTAGTTGCAATTCTAAAAGTTCTTCCGCAAATCTATTTTGAGAATTTACAAATTCCCTTGCAATGTTTTTGAACTTGTCTTCTTGACTCATGTGACGAATAAGTCACATGATAGATGTTTTTAAGGATTATTATAGAAAATAATGAAAAAATTCCTATCTATTTTAGGACTTTGCGAATTGTTTCATTCACTACTTTAGAATAGCTATAGGAGGTTTGTTCTTGTTGAATTAATTTTGCTTGACGAAGTCGAAGTTTCTTATCAATGTCGTCATCAACCATTATGGTTACTCTCTTTGCCATAAGATAGTACTTTCATAACTAATTATAAGGTTGGTTGATTTTCCCAAAAATGGGATTATTTGATTTTATACCTACACAACAAGAAAAATTATGAAAATTCAAGTCTACCACATAGTTGAATGAATTATTCTTAAAAATTCTTCAAAGACTAAAACACGTCAAAGAACAAACACCTGATGTTGTAATTTTACAAGACTGGAGTTCTTTGTAACTACTGCAGAAAATTGACTTTTTTGAGTAGTAAGAAAAATTAAAAACCTAGTCTCAAAAATGGAATTCATGAAAGTTTTGGTTGTAGATGATAATAAAAAAATCTTGGAACTCTTTTCAGAGTACTTTGACTTGAGTGGTATTGAGGGTATTTTTGCAGAAAATGGAAATAACTTGAATGAAATCATATCTGTTAAAAATCCAGATCAGATCATTTTAGATATGGCTATGCCTAAATTCGATGGATTTCATGCTTTATCTGAAATAAAAAAATCAAATTTTGATTTTTCTAATGTGGTTGTTTTAACAGCTGCAGAATTGTCTGAAACTGAAAAACAAAAAGTGCTTGATTATGGGGTAGGAAATTACTTGGAAAAACCAATTGATTTATCTGTGTTAAAAGAAATTTTTTCTCAAAATCAAAAAGTAGCAGAAACATAGTTTGAGATAAATGAATTTGATATGTCTGACAAATTAGTTTCAAATCTTGAAAAAGAAATCACACAGGAGATATATCTTATGAGCGAAATTTCAAAAATTCTTGAAACATCAAAAAATTTTGAGATAGAAAGTACATCAAAAGGATGGTTTAGTGTCAAGGATCCAATAATCATTGAAAAAGTTCTCCGTGTATTTGGCGAAGACGTGAGTAGGACTATGCTGATTTACCTCTCAGAACAACATTCAAGCATATCTGATTTGATATTAAATACAAAATTACCTAGAACAACAGTATACCGAAAAATAGATGAACTAGAGAAAAATGGATTTGTTAAAATTGTAGAATATGTATCTAATAATACAAAAAAGACTGCAATTTATGAATCCACTATAAAAGAAATAAAATTAGATTTTAAAAAACAAATTAAACTATACATCAGGTTGTCGTAATTGAATTTTTTAGTTTATTCAATATCTATTATGGCATTTGTCTTTATCGTGATTATGGGCGTTTGGTATTTTCAAGTTGTTCCAAACACAATTGCACTTGATACTGATTACACTCGATTCTCCCAGTTTAGGGGCAGTGATAGAATTGTTGAAAATTTTGGCGGAGAATTAGGAGAAGAACGTTACCACATTAGAGATTCAGTTGAGAAAACTGTCTCAGTTTTAGATGATAATTCAATTAAAATCAATGTCGACATTACTAGTGTTCACCGTGATACAGGAAAAGTTGTATTTCATGCAATGGATGATTATTTAGTTGACAGATATTCCAAAACACTTGTTGATGATCCCAGTATACACTACGCATTTCCAACCAATGTTGAAAAGAAATCATATGACTTTTTTCATCCGATAATTCACCGTCCAACCACTCTAAATTTTGTTGAAGTTGTAGAACTGGGAGGTCTGGAGGCGTATAAGTTTGAGTGCGCCCCAAAAACAAATGACAATACTGCCGCATTTGAACAATTTGAAGGCAGAACTATTCATGTCAATTACAATTGTCATTTGTGTGTAGAGCCCAATACAGGAAATCTATTGGAAATGGAACTTAGATGGCACAATTTTTTTGTAGATGATGAAGGAAAAAAAATTTCAGATGCGCAAATTGGAAGCGCTAGCTCAACTGAATTTTTTACTTCTGAACAAATCCTTTTTGCAAAAAAAGATCTTGAAAGGAATTATTTGTTTAATACATTAATTCCATTTTTTATTGCCTTTTTTTTCATACTTGGGTCTGTAATACTATTTGTTGTTGGAAAGATATCTTCAGACAAAACC
>REGK01000031.1:5861-15690 GCA_003702545.1 Candidatus Nitrosopumilus sp. | reverse complement strand
GTAATTGATCCTGAACCTGAATCTAGTAAAACTGTATGTGGAAAAGGCACTTATGAAAAAGATGGGATTTGTAAAATAATTAAATCCGATGAACCACAATTTTGCTTTTTATTTTGGTGTTGGTAGAAAAATTACTTGCTAATTTGTAATTAGAAAGAATTAGCGATCAATTGACCTAGGTAGTTTAAGGAACTTTACGAGTGCTATATATTCAGTTTTTAGGGATTGTACCTGTTGGAACAGATAACTCAATTTGAATTAGCATCTGAATATGCCCCTACAGGTGATCAACCCCAAGCAATTGATCAACTAGTTCAAGGTGTCAAAAACAAGACTGTTCAAACATTATTGGGCGTAACTGGCAGTGGCAAGACATTTTCTGTTGCAAACGTCATTGCAAGAACTGGAAAAAATACTCTAGTCATATCTCATAACAAAACTCTTGCAGCCCAACTGTATTCTGAACTAAAACAATTCTTCCCAAAAAACAATGTTGGATATTTTGTCTCCTACTATGACTATTATCAGCCTGAAAGTTATCTTCCTCAAACTGACACTTACATTGAAAAAGACACTCAGGTAAATGAAAAAATTGAAAAACTCCGACTAGAGGCAACTGCAATGCTGCTTTCAGGTGAGCCTACAATAATCGTGTCGACTGTATCATGTATCTATTCACTTGGTAATCCTCAAGATTGGGAAGACTTGGCAATTACAGTAACTGCTGGTGATGAAATTAAACGAAATGAATTGATTCGACAATTAATTGATGCAAGATATGAGCGAAATGATACTGAGGTTGCTCCTGGAAACTTTAGAGTAAAGGGTGATACAATTGACATCACCCCTGCATACTCTGAAGATCTTGTTAGAATCTCTATGTTTGGTGATGAAGTCGAAAAGATATCTATCCTTGATCATGTTTCATTAAAAGAAAAAAAGAAAATTAATCAAATGAAAATATTTCCTGCAAAACACTATCTTATCGCAAAAGATGTTAGAAAAAAAGCAGTTCAATCAATTAAAGATGAACTCAAGAAACGTTTACCTGAATTAAATGAATTAGAGAAACAACGTCTAGAGATGAGAACAAAATATGATTTAGAAATGATTGAAGAGCTTGGATACTGTTCTGGTATTGAAAACTATTCTAGACATTTTGATGGACGAAAAGCAGGTCAAAAGGCATTTTGCTTAATGGATTTCTTTGGAGATGATTACCTGCTAGTAATTGATGAATCTCATGTTACGCTACCGCAACTACATGGAATGTACAAAGGTGATCACTCTAGAAAAAAAGAACTAGTAACATATGGCTTTAGATTGCCCAGTGCATATGACAACCGTCCTCTAAAATTTGAAGAATTTGAAGAATACGTTCAAAATACAATTTTTGTGTCTGCAACTCCTGCTGAATATGAAAAGAAAATTTCATCTAAAATCGCTGAACAACTGGTAAGGCCTACTGGATTACTTGATCCAGAAGTTGAGATTAGGCCTACCAAAAACCAAATGGATGACCTAATTGAGGAAATCAACAAAAAAGTAGCCAACTCTGAACGTGTTTTGGTAACTACTCTGACTAAACGAATGGCTGAAGATTTGGCTGAATATCTCTCAAAAAAACAGGTTCGAGTACGTTACATGCACTCAGAAATTGAAGGGCTACAGAGAACCGAACTAATCAGGCAACTGCGACTAGGCGAATTTGATGTTCTGGTTGGAATTAACTTGCTTCGAGAAGGGCTTGATATTCCTGAAGTTTCACTTGTTGCAATATTGGATGCAGACAAGGAGGGATTCTTGAGAAATTTTACCAGTTTAATTCAGACTTTTGGAAGGGCAGCAAGAAACGAAAATGGAAATGTGATTATGTATGCTGACACTATTACTCAATCCATGAAAAATGCTATGAGTGAAACAAAACGTCGTAGAGAAAAACAAATGAAATACAACAAAGACAATAACATTACTCCAAAGACAATCATAAAGTCTGTCCCAGAACAAGTTACAACCCTTGATGACTCTAAACTAAAATCTACTCATGATATTGCATCTGACATTATTGATTTAGAAGCACAAATGAAAAAGTATTCTGAAGACTTGGATTTTGAACGTGCAATTGAATGTAGAGATAGAATAAAAAGACTAGAAAAGGAGATTGAAATCAAAAATGACAGAAAATAAATTAAAAATTCGTGGTGCACGTCATCATAATTTAAAAAATATTGACATTGATATCCCAAAAAACAAACTAGTTGTAATTAGTGGATTGTCTGGCTCTGGGAAATCTACTTTGGCTTTTGATACAATATATGCTGAAGGACAAAGACGATATGTTGAATCTCTTTCAGCATATGCTCGTCAGTTCCTAGAAATGATGGACAAACCTGATGTTGATTCTATAGATGGATTGTCTCCTGCAATCTCAATCCAACAAAAAACTACTAGCAAGAACCCTCGTTCTACGGTTGGAACAACCACTGAAATTTACGATTACATGAGATTGCTTTACGCAAGAATTGGCATTCCGTATTGTACTAATTGTGGCAGAAAAATCTCTACACAATCAATTGAAACCATCTGCGATTCTGTGCTAAGAGAATTTTCAGGCAAAAAAATATTGATACTATCCCCAATTATTCAGAGAAAGAAAGGAACCTATGAGAAACTCTTTGAGCAGATCAAAAAGGATGGTTACTCTAGAATACGCCTAAATGGAGAAATTCTGAGCCTAGATGAGGAAATTCCTCCCCTTGACCGACAAAAATGGCACAATATTGAGATTGTAGTGGACAGAATAACCACTGAAAAATCTGAACGCTCAAGATTGTTTGAGGCTATTCAGACTGCCATAAAGGCATCAAAGGGAGACGTAATGATTGCATCAGAAAAATCAGAAAAAATCTTTTCTCAAAACAATGCTTGTCCTTATTGTGGATTAACTGTAGGTGAATTGGAACCACGAAATTTTTCATTCAACTCTCCATTTGGTCTGTGTAAAGATTGTAATGGACTTGGTGTAAAGATGGAGTTTGATCCTGATTTAGTAATTCCCGATAAAACAAAATCAATTTTGGATGGTGCAATTGTTCCTTGGAGCGGAAGATTCTCTTCATTTAGAAGACAAGCATTAAGAGCAGTTGGCAAAAAATTTGGCTTTGATTTGATGACTCCGATTAACAAAATAAAACCCAAACATCTCAAAATTATTTTGTATGGGTCTGATGATCTAATTGATTTTAACTATCGTTCAAAGTCTGGCGGTTCTTCATGGCAATACACTAATGCGTTTGAGGGTGTATTGGATAATCTTCAACGTGTATTTATGGAAACTGATTCTGAATCAAAACGTGAATGGCTAAAACAATTCATGAGAGATACCCCATGTAATGGATGTAATGGAAAAAAACTCAAACCTGAATCACTTGCAGTAAAAATAAACGATAAGGGAATAATGGATGTATGTGATTTGTCAATTGATCATTGCTATGACTTCTTTTCTACACTCAAGCTTAGCGAAAATGAACAATACATTGCAAGAGATGTCCTAAAAGAAATCAAAGAACGACTAGAATTTTTGATGAATGTAGGTCTGAATTACCTTACATTAAACAGGTTGAGTTCTACATTGTCTGGTGGCGAATCTCAACGAATTAGATTGGCTACTCAGATTGGCTCTAACCTTACTGGCGTCTTGTATGTGTTAGATGAACCCACCATTGGTCTTCACCAAAGAGATAATGCCCGACTCATTAAAACGCTAAATAAGCTACGAAATTTAGGAAATACAGTCATTGTAGTAGAGCATGACGAGGAAGTTATACGAAATTCAGACTGGATGATTGATTTGGGTCCTGGTGCTGGTGTGAATGGCGGAAGTGTTGTTTTTGAGGGAACCGTCAGTCAAATTCTAAATGGACACAAATCTGTAACTGGTGATTATCTTAAAGATAATTCACTAATCATCTTACAAGATAAAATCAGAAACAATTCTGGCTCACTTGTTGTACAAAAGGCCTCAGAAAACAATCTCAAAGATATTGATGTAGAAATTCCTTTGGGTCTATTTGTATCAATTACAGGTGTTTCAGGTTCAGGAAAATCAACTTTGATAAACGATATTTTACTCAAAGCCTTGGAGAATCATTTTTACAAATCAAATGTAAAACCTGGAGCTCACAAAAAGATTCTTGGTTTAGAAAATATCGATAAAGTGATTGCAATTGATCAATCCCCTATTGGAAGAACTCCTCGTTCTAATCCTGCAACATACATTGGTGCATTTACCCCAATTAGAGAATTGTATGCAAATACTGAATTATCCAAGGAACGTGGATATGCACCTGGTCAATTCTCATTTAATGTTGCAGATGGGAGGTGCTTTGCATGTGATGGTGATGGCGTAAAACAAATTGAGATGCAATTTCTTTCTGATGTTTATGTAAAGTGTGATGAATGTAAAGGAAAACGTTACAACTCTGAAACCTTGTCTGTACTTTACAAAGGAAAAAACATTTCAGATGTTTTAGATATGACTGTGTATGAAGCACTAAACTTTTTTGAAAATATTCCTGCAATTAAACGAAAACTACAAACAATTTATGATGTTGGATTGGGATACATCAAGCTTGGTCAATCTTCGACTACTCTATCTGGAGGTGAGGCTCAAAGAGTGAAACTAGCCTCAGAATTATCTAAACGAGGAACTGGAAAGACAATGTATATCCTTGATGAGCCTACAACTGGACTTCATTTTGCTGATGTTCAAAAACTACTAGATGTTTTAAACAGACTAGTAAATCTTGGAAATACTGTTGTAGTAATTGAACACAATATGGATGTCATCAAAAACTCTGATTGGATAATTGACTTGGGTCCAGAAGGTGGTGATGAAGGTGGTAGAATTGTTGCTATGGGTACACCAAAAGAGATTTCAAAAGCTCCGGGCAGTTATACTGGAAAATATCTAAAGAAACTAGTTAAGAAATGACTTTTGATATTTCAAAGATTGTAATCCCTACAGATCCTGGAATCTATTTGATGAAAGATTCTAATGGAAAAATAATTTACATTGGCAAGGCAAAGAATCTCAAAAAACGTGTAAAATCATATTTTCTAAAAAACCAAAACTACAAGACTCAAAAACTAGTTGAAAACATTTCTGATATTGAATTTGTTCTAACTGATAATGAAAGTGAAGCATTTCTTTTAGAATCAAACATGATCAAAAAGTATCGTCCTCGATTCAATATTGAGTTAAAGGATCAACAACGATATACCTACCTTAGAATATCTGATGAGAAATATCCTAGATTACTTGTTGCAAGGCGTACAAGAGATGGTAAATTTCTTGGCAAAGGAAATACTTTTGGTCCATTTACTCAAGGCAGTTCAAAACTACTTACTATTGGCACATTACGTAAGGCATTTCAGATTAGAATTTGTAAAACATTGCCAAAAAAAGTATGTCTTGAATACCATTTGGGTAATTGTGAGGGGCCATGTGAATTCAAAGATGCTCAGGAGCGATATCCAAAACATGTTGCAGCATTAGAAGAAGTTCTTAAAGGAAAAAATCAGACTAAAGTCTTTACAAAAAAACTAGAAGAAGAGATGCACCAGGCTGCAGAATTGCAACAATTTGAGCGTGCAAAAGACATTCGTGATACTCTAATTCGACTTGGAAGTCTTCAGACAAAACAAAAGATGGAATATGTAGAAAATTCTGATGAAGAATATTTTGGCATTGGGATTCAAGAACAATCTGCAACTGTGATGAATTTTAGAATGATTAATGGTGTTATTCGAGACAGTGACAAATTCTTTTTTGATCTTGTTGCTGATAACACCTTTTCAAATTTTCTTTACCAGTACTATTCAACACATAAAATTCCAAAACATGTTATCGTAAGTGAACTTCCTGAAAATCAAAAACTTTTAGAATTGTTACTTTCAGAACAAGCTGGTTTTACTGTAAAAATTTCTACTCCTACAAAAGGCAAGAAAAAAGACATCATGAATCTGATTCTCAAAAACATAAATCTAATTCATACCAAGGGTGGAGACCCTGGACTGGTAGAACTAAAAGACATTCTACATCTTCCTGTCATTCCAAATGTGATTGAATGTTTTGACATTTCCAATCATGGCGAAGATTTTGCTGTAGGTTCTATGGCTCAATTTATCAATGGTAAACCAAACAAGTCTGGATATCGAAAGTTCAAAATCAAAACGGTATCTGGCAGAGATGACTTTGCTATGATTGGTGAGATCATTAAACGACGATACTATAGATTGCTAGAAGAGAATTCTGAATTGCCTGACTTGATAGTAATTGATGGTGGTAAGGGGCAACTTAGTGCTGCTACAAAGTCTTTACAGGCACTAGGATTGAAACTACCTTGCATTTCTTTGGCCAAAGAGAACGAAGAAGTCTATTTACCAAAAACAAAAAAACCAGTTATTATTGCAAAGAGTAAACCTTCTTTGAAAATTTTACAATATGCTAGAGATGAGACTCATAGATTTGGTGTTGCATACAACAGAACTATACGAAAAAATCAGATAAAATAAGAAAAAAGAAATTTTTTTGGCTTAGTTCACTGTAACACTACCAACCATCCAAGGATGTACCATACAGAAGTAATCATAACTTCCTGCATCTTCAAATGTGAATGAATATGATCCTCCGCCCATTACTAAACTGCTGTCAAAGACACCAGATGGACCGTCTGCTGGACTGCCACCAGTAACTGTGTGTGCTGCTGTGTCGACATTAACCCATTCTACTGTATCTCCAGCATTAATTGTAAGATCTGCTGGTAAGTAGCATTCGTTAGTTTCTTCACATCCTGGAACTGAAGTACCTGCTGGCATGTCCACTGTGTAAGTCATTGGACCTGCTGGTTCTTCCATTTCATGAACTTCTTCCATTACTGGAGCTTCTTCCATTTCATGAACTTCTTCCATTACTGGAGCTTCTTCTACTTCAACCTCTTCTTTGATAGTTACTTTCTCTTCTGTTTTATCTTCCATAGGAGCTTCTTGGTTTCTTACTTCTGCTGCCAAGTCTGCAAATGGATCAGTTTGAGCTTGTGGCTCTTCTTGTGGAGCAGTAACTACTGGTTTAGGTGTTGTTGGTGTGGTAACAGGACTTTGATTTTGTGCTGCATCTCCATAAAGTGCAAATGCAACTCCGATTGCTACAATTGCGATTGAAAATCCAATTGCAGCCTTGTCTATACCTGCCATAGTTAATCTATCCCTAGGAATATGCTAAATAAACGTAATCTTCATTTTAGAAAAATAATTAAAATTTCATCGTTTCTATTTTCAAATAGTTTGTTATTTCCTACTTTTTAGAATTCTTACATCTTTTTAGAAATTTTATTGTAATTCACACATGATCGCTCTAATCTCGCTTTATCTGTGGTCAATGAATTTGAACAATTCTTTGTTTTATCATTCCTTCTTGTATTAACATCATACAAAGCAATTGAGCTGTCACCAAGTAACTAATTGTTTTTGGTCTTAAGCTCTTTTGACTTTTTTCTTCATTACACTAACTCAAATTCTATTTTCAATTTTCTTTGTGAGATTAATTGTTTGATAAATTTTGTTCTTTTTTTGATAAAATCATCATCTACCTCTTTGTTGAATTTGAAATGCTCAAACATTTCTTTTTCATGACACATCACTTTGATACTGTCTTGATTTTTTATTATGAATACTCCAATTGCCCAAAAAAGCCCAATATGAAATGCGATATATTTTGATTGCAAATTTGTCACTTTATTTTTGTACATTTGAGCATGTTCTCTATTTTGCTCTGCAATAGAACCTCTGGTTTCTATTTTCCATGAGATTTCATCTCCGTCCCCATCAAAATAGAAAACATGGTCCAATTGTCATCCAAAAAGTGGTTTTTTGTCAATATATTTTGAATCCTTCATTTATGATCCGAGATTGAAATGTGTTATTATGCTTGAATCTCACGCCTTCTTTTCAAAAATGGTTGATGAATTAGTAGAATTTTCTGAATATGACCCTGAATTGGCAGATGGTATCAAGTGGCTTGATGATCAAGCACAAAAGAAAGGTATCACATTTTATGATATGGTTTTTGAAGTGTTATACAAACATGATGTAAATTCAAAAGCTAAAGATTGGCTTAGCACAAGAAATTAAAAATTACTTTCTCAAGTCTAGTGTTTTATATTCACAGCCTTCTGGACCGCAGTACTTTCCAACGTATGTTGCTTTTGGTCTATACAATGCCGGCTTTGGTGCAGCTTCTGCAAACTTTTCTTCAATGATGTGTGCTGCCCAGCCAACAACTCTTGATATTGCAAATATTGGAGTGTTCAAATCTACTGGAATTTTTAGCATATAGTAAATTGATGCACTATACAAATCTACATTTGGATAGATGTCTTTTCCTTTTTGTGCTTTCATTTCGGCAATGGTTGTAGTTTCAACTTTTTCAGTCATATCAAACCATGGTTCCTTTGTTTTTTCTGCAAGTTTTCTTGACAGTTCTTTTAGAACTTGGGCTCTAGGATCATATGTTCTGTAAACTGCATGACCCATACCCATAATTCTTTCACCTGCACTCATCTTTTCTTTTATCCATGGCTCTACCTTCTCTATTTCTTGAATCTCTAGTAACATCTTCATGACTTCGGTATTTGCTCCTCCGTGCAATTCTCCACTAAGTGCACCAATTGCTGCACTTGATGCCGAATACATGTGGGCTCTAGTTGATGCAACTTGTCTAGCTGTAAATGTTGATGCGTTGAATGTATGGTCTGCATGTAAAATTAAACATACGTCAAAAATTTTCTCTACTTCTGGATCTGGTTTCTCACCTGACATCATGTATAGGAAATTTGCTGCATGACTAAGAGATGAATCTGGATCTACTATCGGTAGTCCATTTCTAATTCTTTGCCAACTTGCAATAATTGTTGGAACTTTGGCAATCAGATTGATTGCTTTATCATAACTTGCTTCTTTGTTTGAAAACTCTTCATCATAATACCCTGCAAGTGCTGACACAAATGCCTGAAGCATATCCATTGGATCTGCATCCTTTCTCCAGTTTCCCATGTTCTTTTGCATCTGTTTTGGGATGTATCTTGCCTCAACTAGTTTTTGATTAAATTCATCTAGTTCTGCCTTTGTAGGTAGTTTGTCATAAAGCAGCAAATATGCTGTCTCTTCAAATGTTGAATTTTTTGTAAGATCTAAAATGTCAAATCCTCTGTAGATTAGCTTGCCTTTTGCACCATCAATGTTTGAAATTTTGGTATCTGCAACTTCAATTCCTCGCAAGCCGATGTTTTTGGTCTCCATATTGAGCCTACCAGGAATTCTTCTATTATATTTTCGCCAAAAATGTGTCTATGAAATTTAGTAATTAGTCTAATATGCTAACTTTTGGCCCTAAATGAGAATTTTTAATCAAAAATTAAATGACTCCCAGTGAACGCAAAAATCTAGAAAAACTTGATGACTTGGTTCTAAACGCATCTCCTGAAGAACTAAAAAAAATTCAGGAAGTGGATTCCCAAAATCAAATGGAAGGACTCTCTTTATATGATGTATACCTTGATTCAAGTTCCCTGATTAATCAAAGCGTCAAAAATCCATCTAGAAAATCTTGAGACTCTATTCTTCATTTAAATGAGGGTTTGTAGTTTTTTGTGATGTTGGCTGCATCAAAGACAAAGAAATCTACTGCAAAGAAATCAACAGCCAAAAAAACTGTTAAAAAAACAACCAAAAAAACCGCAGCCAAAAAAACTGTTAAAAAAACAACCAAAAA
>REGK01000031.1:0-5761 GCA_003702545.1 Candidatus Nitrosopumilus sp. | reverse complement strand
CAGCCAAAAAAACTGTTAAAAAAACAACCAAAAAAACCGCAGCCAAAAAAACTGTTAAAAAAACAACCAAAAAGACTGCTGCTAAAAAAATAACAAAATCAAAACGAACTAAAGTTATCTGTATTTCTCACAAAGAAGACGCTGATGGTATTAGCTCTGCAGCATTAATTCGACAAGCCTTTGGTGGTGATGCTATGCTGGTTGATTATCCTGGACAAATGGAGGCATTGCAGCAAGTTGTCACTGATGAAAAATTAAAATCATTATACATTTGTGATTTGGGTCTAAGCAAAAAGACTCAAGATGAATTTATTGATATTATGGCAACCTTGAGAAAAAACAAAGTATCAGTTACATACATTGATCATCATGACATTGATCCTAATGTTGTAAAATCATTGCAAAAACTCAAAGTCAAAGTAATTCATGATATCAACGAATGTACAACTGTTCAAGTTTACAATGCTTTTAAATCAAAACTAAATGAACATGCCACTTTTGTTGCAACATGTGCTGCAATTACTGATTACATGGAAGACAGACCTCTTGGATCAAAGTTACTTCAAATGTATGATAGACAATTTGCACTCATTAGTGCTACTGTTCTAACCTACAACATTGTAGGCCATCAAAAAGAACCTGACTATCTTTTGTATTTGGTCGAAGAGTTGGCAGAATCCAAATTCCCTCATGATATTCCAAATACCTTTGAATTTGCGCAAATTCAAGTTGAAAAACTCTCGCAAATGATTGCCAAAGTAAAGGCTGGTATGAAGACCATGAAGAATCTTGGACACATGGAGATTACTGACTCTGGTGCTAGTGGGGCTGTCAATTTTGTAATGGGATTATCTGGCAAAGATGTCGGTGTTGCATACAAAGAAAGAATAGATCACGGTATCTATGCTGTATCTGTTAGAGGCTCTAAAAACTGTAAAGTCCATTTGGGAAAAATTGTTAATTTGTTGGCAACTGATCTTGGTGGTTCTGGTGGTGGACATGATAGAGCATGTGGTGCTGTAATTCCAAAACCAAAAATAAAAAAATTCATCACAGAATTAAATAAAAAAATTAAATGATCATTTTATCTTAATTGAGAATGCTAAAAGTTCTCCCTTGCTTTTTGTGAGAAATCTTGCCATCTTTGAGAAGAATCCGTATTTCTTGTCTCTTCTCTTTACAGCATCCTTTGTTTTTTCTTCATCTAAAATCTCTGCAACTCCTGAAACCCATTTCCCTTTGATTTTTCCCTTGATGGTACATGTTGCAATTTTTACTTGGGTGTTGTTTTTGAGTCGTTTTATCTTTCCTGTTTGGTCTCGAGTTACCACAAAAATTTGATTATTTTTTATTGTAAACCATACTGGTGTCCTAACAGGATCTCCATTTTTTCTGTATGTCTCAACTGATATGTATTTTTCAGATTCAATCTCTTCTAGGTATCTCAAAATTCAACTCCCCTTATCTCTAGTTATTTCGTGAAATGCGCATGATGCAGTAAGATCACCTGTAACATTTACCATGGTCCTTATCATGTCTAAAATTCTATCAACTGAAAGCAATAACAAAATTCCAACTGGTGGAATTCCAACTGTTATTAGTATTGTAGTTAAGACAATTGTTCCAGCACCTGGTACTGCTGGGGTTCCAATTGATGCTAATAGTGAAGTGATGATGATTACCATTATGGAGAAGATACTCAATTCAATTGCAAAGAGCTGTGCCAAAAAGAAGACTGCTATTACTTGATACAAAGCAGTACCATCCATATTTACAGTAGTCCCAAGCGGAATTACAAATTTTGAGACACGTGTGTCTAGTTTAAGATCCTCTTCTGCTGTCTTTAGTGTAACTGGCATTGTTGCCATTGAACTTGCAGTTGAGAATGCCAAAGTCTGAGGGTTGCGGAATTTTGAAAATGTACTGGAAATTGGTCTTTTTGCCACAAACTTTATGATCATTGTGTATACCAATAACATGGCTCCTAGTCCTAGGATTACAGTTGCCATGTATACTCCTAGTCCTGCCATTGTTTCGACTCCGACTTTTGCAACCATGCCTACAATCAAACCAAAAACTGCAAACGGCACAATCTTCATTGCCATGATTAGAATGTATAATGTGATTTTTTGAATGGATTCTAGTAAATCCAACAATGGCTTGACTGACTCTTTTGGAAGTGCAGCCATTGCTAAACCAACTATCATTGCCATTATCAAAATGCTTAACATTTGTCCTTCAAGATATGACATGATTGGATTTCTTGGAATAATGTTTGATGCAATTTCTGGAATGTCATCTACTGAGAAACCTTCTGTAACTTTCAAATCTTCTTCTGACAAGTCATGTGATTCTTGAAGTGCAGTAAGATCTAGGATGCTTCCAGGTGCAATAACTGATGCAAGAGTGATTGCAATTAATATTGAAATTGTTGTGGTGATTACAAAATAAAACCCAATACCTAATCCCAAGGTCTTCATTTTTTCTTTTGTACCTAGATTAGTAATTGCAACAATAATTGATGCAAAAATTAATGGAACTATGATCATCAAAATTACACTTAGAAATATGTTGGCAGGAATTTTGAGATATGATGCAAGCGAATCTAAAGTATTGTCATCTAGACCTACTCCAACATCATCTCCTAAAACTAGACCTACTCCTAATCCAATCAATAAGGAAATTACAACTTGAAGCCATAATTGTTTAAAAATATAATTTTTCAATGTCATTTAGAACACTTCTAGATTTTCAGTATGTTCATTAATATAAGAACTATCTACTGGTTTAGGTTTAACTTTATTCTGATATCTCTACAATTGCATCGATTTCAGTCATAGAGTCAAGTGGTAAACTTCCGGCACCTAATGCAATTCTTGCATGTTTTCCTTTTTCACCAAAAACTTCAAACATCAAATCTGATGCTGCATTGATTACTTTTGGATGTTGTGTGAATTCAGGAACTGAATTTACAAATCCTGAGAGTCTTACAATTTTTGTTACTTTATCCAAGCTTCCTGCTTCTCTTTTGATTTGAGCTAAAATGTTAATTGCACAACTCTTAGCTGATTTTTGGGCAGTCTCCAAGTTGTCATCTGAAACTTTTCCAGTATATGCTACTTTTCCATTTTCTAGCGGAATCTGTCCTGATATGAAAAGTAGATTTCCTGTTTTTACTGCTGGGATATAATTTCCTGCAGGTACTGGGGCTTCTGGTAATTCTATTCCTAATTCTTTTAGTTTTTCTTCAGACATGACGATTGTTGCGTCATTTTTGTCTGATTTTAGTTTTTACTTATTTTGATATGGACTTTTTCGCCCTTACTGGAGTTGTTTTGAAATACAGTTCGTGTCTTGTATCCTTGTTTTTGTAGACAGCCATCTAAAATTGAAACCCATGGAAGAGAGTGACCGCTATTTAGCTTTGACTCGACGGTAATATTTTTTGTATTTGCCTCAAAATTTACATGTCCTGAACATGTGATTTGTAGAACTGCATCCATAATCTCAATGACATCATCTAGTGATTTTGATTTCAAAGACACTCCGTTCTTTTCTAATAGTTTGAACAAGTCAAATTCTGGCTTTTTTGAGAACATTGTTGAATTTAGAATGTGTGTTAGACCTGTTTCATTTACTGTTTTGATAATTTTGTAAATTTCTTGAGCTTCAGTTTTTGTCATGTCTGCAAGTGCTTTTGTCTTTGTTGCATTTTTCCATATGTGTGAAAATACTTTTTCTTGATTTACTCCGAGAATGTCTGTTGATGAAAATATCGCACCCTTTCCGTTTTCGTTATTTACCATTAGTAGTTCTGTCTCATCAAAGATAAAGCAATTTTGTGTAATGTCTGATGCTCTAATTTCTACTCCGTCTGGGATTGCTCTGTATGGTTCTGAACAAATCTGTGCTGGTAACACTAGAACTTTGACATCTAAATTCCTACGCAATACTGATACTAGTTGTTCTTTGCATTCAGCTAATAATCCAAATCCCCACTGATCAACCATGATCTTAATTGAAGACTTACTTCCCTCAATCATAGTTTGAAGTTGTGATAATACGTTGTTTGCACTAATGTGAAAATATCTTTTTTCTTCTGAACCCCTTGATTTTCTACTTTCTTCACTTGCTTTTTTGAGGTTTGATACCAAAGTATTCATTGCATTTACTTTGTTGATTTGCTCATGAATAATTCCATCAAATGCATCTTCTGGTGCAATTGCAGTACACATTATTGGCTTGCTTTTTGAAATTATTGCAAGTTTCTTGTTTTCTAGTTTTAGTAATGTTGGGTAAATCTTGGTTCTTGGAATTTCTGAATAATATGCCAATTCACTTGCTGAAATTGTACCTTTTGCAATTAGTGCAACGTATGCTTGTGCTTCATATTTACTCAAACCGAATTCTTCTAGGCTGACTGTTAATGCGTGCTCATTGACCATGATTATCGTTGATTTGTTATTAGGTAAAATTGAGAGCTAAATTCCTTTACACAAGTACTCAAAAAAAATCAAAATTGTATCTGCAGATGGGTGTAACTGTGGTTACTAAATTAATCGTGACATCGTTCTCAAATACAAAATCTATCAAAAACAGACATGTCAGTTAAATGTGTAGAAATAGACAATGAGAATATTACTCACTCTGTAACTTTGACTCCTCGATTAGAGTACTCTACTTCATTACTTGATGAAATTCTAGATGTTATTTCTCAAAAAAGAGATGATTTGAAACAATCCAACAAGGATTTGGTTTCAGAGTTTGATGAATCAGACAAAACACACCTTCAAGCAATTGAACTTGAACGAACCATGGCATTTTCTCTTGAAATCTTAACTATTGCAAAAAGAAAAACAAAAAGTATCACAAACATTCACTCCATTCCTCAGGTCTTGCCTTCGTCTATCCCGTTAATTAGAACAATTAGCGCTCAACTTTACGAATTAATTCCTGACTGTAGCCAAAAACTCTCAAAATTATCTGTCCATTTGGGTAGTATAGTACTTGATTCAGCAGCACTTACACATGCTAGCTTTGATTTTAGTCAATCAAACACTGAATCCTCAACTCTATTAGATGAAGTAAAATTGATGGTGGACTCTAAAATAAGTAAGCAGTATCCTAATGTTGATTTTTTTAAATTATGCAATACTTGAATGTACTAAACACTAAACGTGATTTCTCAAAGGATTTAGAGCGTATAAAATCACTATCTTCAAAAATTGATAAAAAAATCTCTGATGCTAAATCTTCTGATGAGAAAAATCTCGAAAAACTAACTCTAGAAGAACTACAGGATTTGAACAAAATTGTGGGAATTGCAGATTTCATGCTAGTCAAACATGCTGACAAAAAAGAGATGCGTTCAATTCTCAAATATTTTGTATCTGTTATTTCTGAGACTGCAGGCTCTATTGAGGATTTGGACGATGAAATCTCTGAATTAATCATGTCTGCTGAGGATTCTATTAGTAAGGTAAAAGGAATTCACGTGGATATCTCTGAAAAATCTGACTTGAAGAAGAAATATCATGATGGACCTGACTATAATGAGCACGAAACAAGTGCAATTAATTTAACCAATTTTACTACAGAGATTAACACTGTAGAATACCAACAAAATTCTCAAGGAAATACTGCGTAGGTAATTTGAAATGAGTATGGCCCCACAAGAACTAGAAAATACTGCTAGCAAATATGCTTCTGAAGCAATCAAATTTGATTCTCAGGGCGCCCGTGGCCAGGCAATAACTTACTA
>REGK01000030.1 GCA_003702545.1 Candidatus Nitrosopumilus sp. | reverse complement strand
ACAGGAGAGCCGACTAGTCTCCCCCGCCCTTAGGTCAAAGACCTAACGAACACTATACATCACAAAATAACTATAAAAGCACAAAAAGTTTTTTGAGGCTAAAATCCCACAACCCCAAATCCAGTTGCAGAGTCATAGAATAATTTTCCAGCAGCAATTAAGATTACAACTGAAACTAGGATCTGCAGATACCTTTCTTTGATATCAATTGATAGTCTTGCACCAACCAATCCACCAATAAAAGAACCAATTGCCAAGAGTCCAGCTTGTGTAAAATCAGGATGTCCTAGCAAACTGTGAGTTATAACACCTGACAGAGACGCAAAAAGTAAAATTAATTGAGATGTAGGGGCAGCTCTTTTCATTGCCATTCCCATGCCGGCAACCATTAATGGGACAAAAACTATCCCGCCACCTATTCCAAAAAATGACGAGATAATTCCTGCAAAAAAGCTTGCACCTATTGCAAAGACCATCATTTGTTTGGAGATAGTTTTTTGCCTGCTCTCCAAATTTCTTCGAAGAAAAATGTACACAGCCGAAGCTACCAAGACTAATCCAAACAAAACTTTGAAAATATCAGGTGCAACATCAGACGAAATAATTGCACCCAAAATAGTTCCAGGAACAGATAGTAGACCAAGTTTTAGTCCCAAGGAATATTCGATTCGTTTTTGTTTAGAGTATGAAATGGTAGATGCAACAGCATTACTAAGAGCTGCAAACAAACTATTACTTGCCGCAGCAGTTGGTGAAAACCCCAAGAAAGTTAAAACTGGAACTACGATTATTCCTCCACCCAATCCAATCATAGAGCCCAATATTCCTCCTGCAAAACCCAATAAAACAAGCCATAACTGATCAATCATTGTAATCGCCAATCAAAGATTTTTGTTGTATATAATTAGACGCGTTTTGTAATGATTAGTGTCTGCAATACAGAATCATCTTTTGGGGTAATCTCAAAGATAATTTCAGTGTCAGCCAAATTATCAATTTTTGATTTGATGCTACGCTCATCAGAGTCATAATAGAAAATATGGACAGTATCTAGCCATTCAGAAATATTTTCAAAGCCAATTGATTCTTCTTCTTCCCAGCAGTCACAAACTAGAGTTGTAATTAGAGTCTCAAATATCTCATAGGTTATCTCTTTGTCAGATTCCAAAGTATCAGTTTCAAGATTTGCAATTGCAAGAATTGGTGATGAGGTGCTTCCACCAATGTTGATGTTTCCAATAGTGTTACCCTCTGAATCTAAAACGGCTGTAGTCGTACAATATTCTACATTTCTTGGAAGGCCTTTTTCAAAAAACGTACAGTACTGACTGATAGTGTGATCAGTTATTGCAGTAGGAGACGAAACAAAAATGTCATGTTCCCGTAAAGATGTTTGGATATCTTCAATATCATAATAGGTAAAACCAGAAGTGTATATGGGAGTGGTAAGGGATTCTGAGGGTTCTTGAGGAACTATCATTGCATATGATACAACAGCTGCAATTCCAAGAATTATAGGAATTATAATTAATTTATTCACAAACATCAACCATGTAATTCAAAGATAAGGTTTTGCAATGTTATATCGAGATTATAGTTAGAACAGAATCTTTTGTTATATCATTTTGTTCAATGAATCCAGCAGTTACTTCAAGGACATACACTGCTTCATTTTCAGGAACTACACTTTGACAGGTAGCAATTTCCAGTGCTGCTTTACACGGAGGAACGTCTTGTTCAATGTGAACCATTTTGCCATTTTCATCAAACCACATCATGTCAAGTGGGAATTGCATGTTAAGCATCCATAGAGAATAGAGTCCAGGTTCATCAAAGACAAAGATCATTCCTTGATCATAAGGTAGTTGATCTTGGAACATCAGTCCTCGTACTCTTCGGGGTTCAGTATCTGCTATCTGCACCTCAAGCGGGACATCATCAACTAGAATGGTACCTCTAGGAAATTCAACAGATTCCAACTTGCTCTCACTTGGAATAGATATCAAGCCTACAACCCCAATAATTACAGCGGCAATTGTGATTGGAATTAGTGCCTGGGCCCTAGTAGTCACACTGCAATTTGGCTTGGCCTTTTAAAATACGTTAATCAATTTAGGATCGAGGACATTTATACAAACAGTCAGGAATTTCATATGATTGTCTGAAGATAAAGTACTACCAAAAGATAGTGATTCAGATTACAGTCTACCTGGCCGTTATGAAGAAAGTAATTTTTCATATGAATCGCCAATCACGCCATACCAAAGCACTCCAAAATCAAAGAGCAAGGGTCTTGCAATAGGAGTCATTGCTTTTACAATCATATCAGCAGGATTCTTTTCATATTATCTTCTAAATCAAAATGAGATTGATTCACAAATTATACAAAACACACTAAACATGAGTCCAGAACAGGTTTTGGCAAACCAATACAACATTGGAAAGTATGGAAGTGATCATGCACATGCAGCAATACTTGTTGTATTAGATGGGGAGCAGTTGAATTTTGGATTACCCCAATTCCAATTATCTAGCAAGTACATTCATTTTGAGGAAAACAATCCATATCTGATTCACAAACACGCAACAGGAGTACCATTGGAGATGCTCTTTGTGTCAATCGGATTAAAAGTAACACAGGACTGTATTTTTGTAGAGTATGGCTTTTCAGAAAATGCCAATGAGTTTTGTGCAGATGAGAAAAAAACTGTTCAAGTTTATCTAAACGGAGAAAAATTCCTATCAAACATTTCACAATATGAGATCCAACATGATGATAGAATATTGATTACTTTGGATGAAAAATCAATCTCAAAGCATCAAAAGTATTTGGATTCATTTAAGATATTTGACGTTCCAAAAAAGCCACTAGTAAATTCAGGCAAAGATATTCTAATCTAGTGATGCATCACAGACGTCTTAAAATCACTAATTGAAGAAATTGTATTTTTTGTTTGGTGACCAATATCATGAATTGTGGCACTATTGTATTTCTTTTCCAAGTATCTGCCAGCAACTATCATAGGACCTCCAACAGCGCAGGTTACACCAGTTGGCTCAGGAATCCACAACATCAAAAATCCTATTTTTTGGAGTTTTTTACCAGGGGCAGGAGCCTTTTGAAGTGCACCTAATGAACGAGAGGTATGACCATCATCCATCTTTGCGACATCAGAGTACAAACTTGCCCTTCGTTTAGCAGATTCAGACATTTTTCGTATTTTCTCTAGTCGTTCCTTTAGTGGGTCTCCCATTCCTATACCAAATATTGGAAAAAATAGTTAAGATTCAAAGATCAACAACGGTTACTTGTGAGTCAACAAAGAGTAACCAAAAATCTCTGAAAAAAGACACTCAATTATAGTGGATTTGATTTAGATACAAAGATTACATGAAGACCAAAAACTCCAAGAGATTAGACTCTATCAAAGCTGCACACCAATCAGAAAGAACTCGCTCTAGTACAAGAATGGAGGATTACCTGGAGATCATTTCAGAACTGGTGGAACTGAAAGGCTATGCAACCACCTTAGACATCTCAAGACACATGAATGTCAGTGCTCCAAGTGTCACCAAGATGCTACAGAGACTAGATGAGGGAGGTTATCTAGAATATGAAAAATACCACGGAATCAATTTAACAAAAAAAGGTACAGAAGTGGCAGATGGAATAAGGCAAAAGCACGGAATACTCCTAGAGTTTTTTGAGATACTGGGAATCGGGTATGACACTGCAAATCAAGATGCAGAAGGAATTGAGCACCATCTAAATCCAAAGACAATAAAGCAGTTAAGAAAATTCATCACGTTTCTAAAGGCAAACCCAAAGATTATTGATAATTTTAAAAATCTTTGAGAAACAGTTGGATTTCGTTTTGCGAGGATGCAAGTTTCATCAAATTTCTTGCAACATCAGAGCGTTTTGGAATTTTGATTTGACCTTTTTTGCCAATTCGAGTTGATGTGATGTATTGGTCATTGACATAAATGTCAGCATGCATTGCAGTATACTCTTTGCTGACAGTTAAGATCAATGCTGTTTTTGATTCTGAAAAAGTAAATGGCAGATCATTAGAGTCTAAATTATAGTGCTCAGAGTCCTTTTGAACTACATCAACGTGCACCTGCAGTTGTTTTTCAATCTCATTGATGTTAGAACCACCTCTGCCAATGATAGATGGAATGTATTGCTCATCAACTAGCACCTTAACTCTATTCTCAGAGAGAATTTCGACTTGTGCCCGTGGATCATATTTTTTGAATGTCTCACGGATTTTCTCCTCAGCTAGTTTCTCTATGCCTATTTTGGCCTTTTTTCCTACGGGAACTATTACGTTTTCTTCGCCAAATGTGTAGATTTCATGCTCTAGTGTGTTATCTGCAAAATTTCGAATTTCAATAACAGGTCTGGCAAGATCAGACTCGGTCATTCCAGAAGGTACCTTGACTTTTAATTCAAGATCGTATACTTTTTGGATTTGTCCATCTTTTACAAAGACTACGGTATCTAGTACGTTTGGAATTATTCCAAGTTCAATTTTTCCAATAAATCTTTGAATTGCATCTAAAGGAGAATTTGCATGGACAACTCCAACCATTCCAACACCAGTTAATCTCAAATCAGCAAATGTCCTAAAGTCTTCACGTCGTCTTACTTCATCAAATACAGTATAGTCAGGACGGACTAAAAGTAAAATGTCAGCAGTGTTATCAAAACTGCCATCTAGTTTACTATACTGAGTAATGCCAGGATCAACTTGTAAATCTCGTGGAGATTCAAACGTTTTTACAATTTTGCCTTTATTGTGATAAAAGTTTGCAAGCCCTGATGCCAAAGTACTCTTTCCAGAACCAGGAGCACCAGAAATTACAATTCCTTCAGCTCTGTCAGAAAATCTTTCCATTAATTTTTCAGAGATTTCATAATCTTCAAGAGACATTTGGATGATTGGATGAACAATAGTAATCTCAAAGGATTCTGAAAACGGAGGATGGGTTATTGCAATTCTATAGTCTTCATGCTGAACAACAGAGGCACCGGTTTTAGAAATTTCAATAGTACTAGAGTCATTTGCATTTGCAACATCTAGAATTTGAGAAGAGATCATCTCCAAATAGTCTCGCGATAGGGGGTCATCATTGATTTTTGTGAGTAAAAAGGCGCCAGGTTTACCTCTTTTTGCAAGAGGGGGTTGGTTTTCTTTTAGGTGTACACTCATTGTTTGAGCATCAAAAAACTTTAGAAATTCCAAAGCCTCCTTTTTCATTTCAGTTTTTAGAAACACAGTTGGAATACCTTCTGCCTGTGCGACCAAGTCTTGCACATGATCAGATGTGTAAAGGGTTGCATCATTTTGTTTTGCCATATCTGCAATTATTGCATCAATTCTTCCACCCCCAGCAAGTTTGATTTCATCAGGGGAAAGGTGAGGACCCTGTGAAATTACTTCCAATCCAAAACTTCCAGAGAGATCCTTTAGTTTTCGAATCTTTTCTAATCCAGCAAAACCTTGTTCTTTTTTGTTAGATGCTTGAGATTGCAATTCATCTAAAACTGCCTGAGGAATAATAATTTGAGAATTTCTCACGTTTCCTTTCTCTATTTGGGAAATGAGTTGACCGTTAATTACAACACTAGTATCAGCGACAATTTTTGACAAATTTCTTACAAATTCCAAATAGAATGTGTCCTAATTATCGTTTCCTGAAAGATTAGTAATGGAATTTAGAATGTTGTTAAAGTCAAAAGGTTTTGAGATGTATGTTGCAGCACCAGATTTCAAACATTCATTGATTATTTTTTTATCATTACTAACAATAATCAAGATAATTTTTGTGCAAGAATCAAATGCAATTAGTTCCTTTACCAATTCTAACTCATTATTGGCATTACCAAATCAAGTAACAATATTTCAGAATTGTGTTGTTTGTAATGAAATTGTAGACAGCCATGGAGAAATTTGAGTGGTTAGCACTGTTAATGAAATAGTCATATTTTCAATAGCCCTACCAAAAGATAGTTCTGGAGAGATACCAAAAAGTCCCATAGGAACTAAAAGAAAATAAGCTCTGAGAACTAAAATCACTCACTCTCCTCAAAAAATGCCAATTTGATAAGATATAGTATGGATGAGCACGAAAAAAACAGAGATTTTTACACAAACTGTACTCAATACTTTGAATTCTTGCGTAAAGCAGGAAAGAAAGACTATGAATTTGAAGACGAGTATTACTTTACCATGCCAGCAATCTCAAACAGTTAGAGACCAGAAGACTTAGGAATACCTCCAAATTTCAGATACGATATGGATACACAGTTACAAGAATTAGCAGATTATGCCATAAAGTATTCAGTTGATTCAGGTGTCCAATATTGTGATGTAAGAGCTGAAGAACAAGAAAGAAAGTCAGTACTAATTGAAAATGGACAAACAGAGCATGTAAGATCAATTAATGATGCAGGAATTGGTATTAGACTAGTCAAAGATGGTACATGGAGTTTTTGTTCAATTACAAATCCAAAATCAAAAGAAGAGGTAAAAAAAGCAGTTGAAGTATCAATTAAAAATTCCATTCATTATGCAAAAAATAAAAGAGAAAAATTCAATCTATATCCGAATTCTGTTGTAAAAAAGAAGATAGATTATCCAATTTTAGAAAAGCCAGAGTTGGAAAAATTAATTCAGATTGGAACAGAATGCAACAAAATTATTTCAAATGCACCAAAAATTATCAAGTCAGTTGTAAATCCATGGTATACAAACAATTCAAAGTATTTTGTAAATAGCGAAGGTTCTCAAATTTTACAAAACTTTTCAGATGTAGTAATGGATATGGTTGCAACAGCACATGAATCAGGATTAACTCAATCAGTAAACATTACTGAGGGAGGAAGAGGGGGAATGGAGGAGATTTCAAAGAACAACAAAGCACAAAACAGTGCAGAGAATATTTCTAAAAAAGCATCAGAGTTATTGTCTGCAAAACCTGCAAAAGAAGATAAAGCAACAGTAGTGATGAATCCAGATTTTGTATCATTACTTACGCATGAAATTTTAGGTCATCCATCAGAGGCAGACAGGGTTTTGGGAAAAGAGATGGCATGGGCAGGAGGAGCATGGTGGAAAGGAAAGATTGGAGAGAGAATCGGCTCTGAACATCTAAACGTCTTTGATGATCCAACAATAGAAGAAAGTTTAGGTTGGTATCATTTTGATGATGAGGGAGTTCAAACAAAGAAAACTACCCTAGTTGAAAAAGGGGTTTTGAAAAATCATATGCAAAATAGAGAAACAGGACAAGTTTTCAGCACAGAACCTACAGGAAACATGAGAGCAACAAACTATCGATTCATGCCACTGATTCGAATGGCATGTACATGTATTGGTAATGGGGATTGGGATGTAAATGAAATGATAAAAGAAGTCAAAAGTGGATACTTGATCTCAAATATGAAAATACCATCAATTGACATGAAGAGATACAATTGGAGTATATCGTGCCAATATGCACAAAAAATTGAAAATGGTGAAGTGACAGATTTGCTCCGAGACGTTATTGTCATGGGGACTGCTCCAGAATTTTTTGAATCAATTGATGCATGTGGAAATGACTTTACAGTTAGACCAATCACTAATTGCGGAAAAGGAGATCCTATGCAGTCAATGATCATGGGAAATGGTGGACCATCAATTAGAGGCATTGCAACAGTAAAGAGTGTGAATTAGATGAACAAATTAGAGACAATAAAACAAAATGTAATAGAATGCACAAAGTGTGATCTTTGTAAGACAAGAACAAATTCAGTTCCAGGAAAAGGTAATTTTCAGTCAGATGTCATATTTGTAGGAGAAGCTCCAGGCAGAAACGAAGACAAGAATGGAGAGCCATTTGTAGGTGCGGCAGGAAAGAAACTTTCTGCAGCACTTGAAGGGGCAGGAGTATCAAGAGAGCAAGTATACATTACAAATGTTGTAAAATGTAGGCCTCCAAACAACAGAGTACCAAATACAACTGAGAGAGAGACATGTAAAGAATATCTAAAAAAAGAGATTTCGATAATCAAACCAAAAATTATTTGTGTATTAGGAAATACTGCATTTAATTCAGTGTTAGGAGGTTCAGAAATTACAAAGTTTAGAGGAAAACTAGCACGAAAAGACAATCAATTGTATTTCATTACAATCCATCCTGCTGCAACCATATACAATCAAGAATTAATCTCAACCCTAAACAATGACATTGTGAAACTCTTTGATTTAATCAGAGACTTAAAAAATAACAAAACAGTTTCTATAGACATTGAATACACTTCCTAGAGAATTCTATTTACAAGATACAGTTACTGTTGCAAAGAATCTGTTAGGGAAAAAAATTGTTAGAAAAATAGGGAGAACCGAAATTTCGGGGATCATCACAGAGACTGAAGCATATAGACACAAAGATGATCCTGCAAGTCATGCACATAGAAGAATTACAGATAGAAACAAAGCAATGTTTGGAGATGTCGGAATTGCATATGTCTATTTCACATACGGAATGTATTACTGCTTTAATGTAGTAGCTAAAAATCCAAAAGTTGCAGCAGGCGCAGTCTTGATTCGTGCTATAGAACCAGAAAAAGGAGTAAAGAGAATGCAAGAAAATAGAAACAGAAAAGATTTCAAAGATCTAACAAACGGACCTGCAAAACTAACTCAAGCCATGGAAATCACAAAAGAGCATTACGGTGTGGATTTGACAAAAAATTCAAAGTTATACATCACAGATGGAGTCAAGGCAAAAAAGATTGTTGCATCACCTAGAATAGGAATAAGACAGGCAACAGACAAGTTATGGAATTTTAAAACAAGTATCTAGTCTTCGTTGTTTTCATCCAGAGTCCAAGGGGCAAATTTACCAAGGATTTTTTGCCAATCCAATCTCAAAAGCAAAACAACAACTGAGGTCATCATTGCACCAAAGACAATAATTCCAATGTAAACAGGTGTTGCATCATCAATGTTTTCTAAAAAGGGTTCAACTAGAGACAATCCAAGGTAATGAGAAATAAAGACAATAGTATAACTTAGAACGAATTTTCCAGTTAGGGTTGCAATAAAGAATCGTTTTGGATTATACTTTGCTAGTCCTAATGGAACATAAACTAAATCATCAGGGATTGGAGTAGCAGCTGCAAAGAATGCGGCACCTGCACCATATCTTTTTACCAATCTCTCAAAAGGTCTCATTCTTTTTCGAGTCTCTTCTTTGATGATTTTTCGTCCACCATAGCTGAGATAGAATATGATTTGTTTTGCAATAGTAGCAGTAACTGCAGATAAAATTGCCAAGACATGTAGATCAAATTGATCACCAACAGACATTGTAGCTAACAACAAGAAACCAGGTAGTGGAACAAACGGGACAAGAGAGCCAAAGAAATTAACAAGTGCTAAACTAAGATAACCTACTTCAGGTGCGAATGGAAAAAGATCAACAAAATCCACTGTTCAGACTATCTCCACGTATTATTTAATCAAAACTAGTTCAGAAAATGTAACAATCATTAAAATATCATATTTTAACAACTCCAGTAAATGAAAGAAAAAGAATGCAGAGACATTTGTGATGCCATAGCAACAATTAGTCCATTCATTAGATTTGTAGGAGTAATAGGCGAAAGTGGTGAATTATTGGCATACAAGAGAAGGCAAGATTTAGTCCCATTACTTAATGAAAAAAACACCCAGTATCAGTTCTCACATATTGCTATAAAGACAGATTTGGAAGGATTTTTTGATAAAAATCTAGGTGAAATCGAGTTTGTATGGGAAGAGCGAAAGAAAGTTCAGACCATTTCATTTGCAATCAAAAAGCAAAGAGTCTGGATATCAATTGATAAGAAAGTGATCAGATCAGAGATGCTTAGAATCATTGATTCGTGTCTACCAATCGTAAAGAAATTTTCCTAGAAATTGAAGTGTCCGTATTGTCAAATTGATTTAGATTCACTCAGTATGACAGATGGATTAAAACATGTTTTAGAGCATAAAAAAGAAAATCAAAATTAACTTTTTTTATTACTTTGAATATGTAATTACATGGATGCACCTGATGAGATTCAAAAATTAATAGATGAGATTAGTTTTAGAAAATCAAATTCTAAAGATTACCAGAAAATGAGTGCCGAAGAAATAGGAAAAGAATTAAGAGAGGTAATGAAATTTGAGCAAGAATCTTTTAAAAAGATAGAAGAGTTTGAAAAAACACAAGAAAATCCTGACTTGATACAGTATGCTAAAATGATTTGTAAAAATACAACACAAAGAGAGATTACACAAATACAAGAAATTTATTTGGAAAAAATAGACAAAGAGTATCTCAAATCAAAATAAATTATTTGTCTTCATACAACCAACATCTAACATAACCAGTTTCAGTTTTAAATTTAGGAGGAAGTTGTTTGCATTTCTCAACAACTAACGGGCACCTATCAATGAATCGGCATTGTGTAGGAGCATCAAGTAAGCTAGGAGGAATTCCTTTGATGTATGTTGGTTTGTCTCCGTTCAGGGTAGGAATTGATTTTAAGAGTCCTTGAGTGTATGGGTGTTTTGGGTTTTTGTAAATTTCTTCTGAAGAACCAAATTCAATCATCTGCCCACCGTACATTATACCAATTTTATCAGAAATTTCAGATAATACTGCCAAATCGTGCGTGATGAGCATAAATGACATGCCTGATTTCTTTAGAGATTTCAAAAGATTGATGATTTGAGCCTGAATTAAGACATCAAGTGCAGTAGTAGGCTCATCAGCAATGACAAATTTTGGTTTTAGTAATAATGCCATGGCAATTACAACTCTTTGTTTCATCCCACCACTAAGTTCATGAGGATATTTTTTTAGGACATTTTCATCAAGGTTAACAGAATTCATCGCATCAGAGATTACCTGTTTTGAATCACCTTCAAAATTATGTTGTTTTAGAATCTCTAAGAATTGCTCATTAATTGTAAAAACAGGATCAAGTGAGTTCATTGCCCCTTGAAACACCATGGAAATTTTCTTCCATCTATAACGCTCATCAAAGTCAGATTCATCAACATCTAAAATAGATTCATCATTAAAGACAATCTTTCCTTGAGTTTTTCCCCCAGAAAGCATTCGAATTATTGATAATCCCAAAGTACTTTTTCCACATGCGCTCTCACCTGCAATCCCTATTGATTCCCCATCATCAAGTGAAAAATCTACATCATCTACTGCATATACAGGACCTTTAGAAGAATCATATCTAGATGTTAATCCGTCAACAACTAGGAATCCCATTATTTGTCACATCCAAACTAGAATTTTTGTTTGCGCTAAGGGATATAAACAACTCTGTCAGAATGTAAAAAGCGATTCAAATGAAATTACCAATATGTGGCTTTGATGCAAAAAATGCAGTACTATGTCCTCAGTGTGAAAGTAAGGTTGAATCAGGGGAATTAACACAAGCAGATGTTGACGCATCAATAGTTCTAGCTAAAGTCGCAAAAACAAATAACGAAATTGAGAATTTTACACTATACTCATGCAAGGAGTTTCAAGGTAATTTTGTACTGTCTTTGGCAAAAAACGATATTATGATTATTAGACAAAGCAGAACACTTTACAGATTACTCCAAGATCAATTCAAAGGTAAAATTTGGCTTGTAGAAGCAGATGAGACAGACAAGAGATTCATAGAAGATCTGTTCTTTCCAACCAAAATTCTTTCAATAAACTCAGTCTGGGCACCTGGAGGAGTTCAGAAGACAAAAGCAGTAGTATCAGGCAAATGGACGCCTAAATTCCCAATAGATACAGAAAAAGTAGTTGAGATTGTGAAAAATGCCCGAAACCTTGACATTGAGATAGAATTTGAGGATAAAGGTAGAAAGTAATGGTCTTTGTAAAAACTCACGATATTTCAGAACTAACATCAGAATTGATTGGAAAAGAAGTGGTGTTAGGCGGATGGATTGAGGATTTAAGAAAATTAGGAAAAATGTCATTTATCACATTAAGGGATGTCTCTGGAATTTCTCAAGTAATTGTAAAAGGAGAATTAAATGACAACCTAGGAGAGATTAATCGTCAAAGTGTTGTTAGTGTAAAAGGAATTGTGCAAGAGACCAAAGCAAGGGACTTTGCATTTGAAATCAAAGCTGATGAGATTGAAGTGTTAGGAAAAGCAATTCATCCATTACCAGTGGACCCTATTGGAAGAGTAGAGAGTAACATTGACACAAGACTAAATCATCGTGCACTAGACATGAGAAACCAAAAAACAGCATCCATTTTCAAACTAAGACATCATGTGTTACAATCATTAAGAAAAACACTAGCAGAGAAAAAATTCATAGAAATTACAACACCAAAAATCATCGGCAGTGCAAGTGAAGGTGGAGCAAATCTCTTTTCATTAGAATATTTTGGAAAGAAAGCATACTTGGCACAAAGCCCACAACTATACAAAGAGCAAATGACAATTGGATTAGAAAGAGTATTTGAAATTTCAAACTTTTACAGAGCAGAAAACTCCCACACAGGAAGACACCTTAGTGAGTTTACCAGTATCGATATCGAAGCTGCATTCATGGATTACAACGATGTCATGGACGTTTTAGAGTCACTAGTAATGGATGTCTACAAGTTTACAGCAGATAACTGTAAAACAGAACAAGAAGTAATTGGACATACTATTGAAGTTCCAAAATCACCATTTGAGAGAATTACATACAATCAATGTATTGAAGAACTAAAGAGTGCAGGAGAAAAGGTGGAATTCGGAGACGATTTACTTGATTCGCACCTTAGAATCATCGGAGACAATCATCCAGGATTTTTCTTCTTAACAGACTGGCCTATGAAACTAAAACCATTTTACATTAGAGAAAAAGATGAAGATCCAGAATTATCACGCTCATTTGACTTGCAGTACGGATATCTAGAATTATCTTCAGGTGGAACCAGACTTCACAATCCAGAAATGCTCAAAGCAAGACTAAAAGAACAAGATTTAGATCCTTCACAATTTACTGACCATCTTAAAGCATTTGATTGGGGAATGCCACCACATTCAGGATGGGGAATGGGATTAGACAGATTGATGACCACACTAATTGGAATTGATAATGTCCGTGAAGTTGTACTGTATCCAAGAGATCCTGACAGACTAAGCCCATAAATCAACTAGAACATACACGATACAACATGATTGCAAGAACCATGATGTGCACTAGTTGTAAAAATGAGGTTTTAGAAAAATTCACAAATGAAGAATATTCAGAATACTTGCAAAATAAGAAACGAGCTGAAAGACAAGGTATTGAATTAGGATGGTTTTGTGTTCAATGTTCAGATAAAATGTGTGTAATGTGTAGAAATGGAGTTGTTTCAAAGTATATTCCGGCCAAAGAACAAGGTGAAATTAAGAAAAAAATACCTGCTTGTCAGAATTGTTTTGATAAATTCAAGAGACAGTTAGGTAATCCTGATGAGATTGATCCAAAACAACTAGAACCCCTTCCAAATGTTACACATGAAGAATGGCAAGAGTTTATTGAAAAACTTAGGAAAAAGGATTAGATTTCAAACTATTCATCTCAAAAATTTATCTAGAATCATCCTCATCACTTGCATAATCCATTTGTAATAAGATAAAATTCCACCAACAAACAATCCAATTCCAACTACATTCCAAGTATTTCTTATAGAATCAAATACTCTTTGACAGGGCTCAAAAGTATCCCCATCATTAGGATCATAATAAGGGCAGAAACTTTGGACAGATTCAAGCATTCTTCCCGTCTCATCAAGTAAGATATCCTCTGATTCAGGCAAGTGTGTTTGAAATGAAATATTCAAAGCCCAAACACCAATTCCAATTAGAATGACTCCAACAATTTTTGTAAATTTCATCTAGTATTTTAGGAACAGATGTTTTGAAATAAATTCCAAACTATTTGTGTAATACCTAAAAATCAGAGACATGCATAAAATAATGAAATTAGCACATAACAACTAGTTAACTGCATAACCAACCAGTATTCAGATTTTTATTTGTAATAAAACGAGACTAGTTTATGATAGAACAAGAAGACGCAAAAAAAGTCATCGAGGTCATAGGAAATAATTTGATTGGTGTTTCACATGATTCAAGTAGTTTTCAAAAACTACCAGATTCTTTTTGGGGATATTTTGCAAGAGGTCACGACAAGAAAGGAAACTTTGGAGTGATTGTAACATATTCAGAAGATGGAAAAGATGTAGATGATCTAATCAAAATGTATGAAGAGTGGGCAGAAAAGAACAAACCAAAATCAGAATAGATTATTTTGTTTCTAACAACAGTTTACGATAACCCTGACATTCTTTACAGATAGGTTTTCCTTTGTATTTTGGATTACCATCTTTAATTTTGAGAGTGCCATCAACAAGTTTACAGATACAACATTTTGCCATTAAGGATTCATTAAAAATCTGATTAATAAAAATTGGGAATTTGAAAAAGAGATAAATCCAAAGGAGTGGATCTATGTTAGTGTACAAATGTGATTTTTGCGGTTCAGGTTTTGGAGACAGAGTTTGTTACTTTTGTGAGAAAAATTGTTGTACATCATGTATGGTAGATGACAGAACACGTTGCAAAGAATGCTATATCCATAAAAGAAAATTAACTGTAAAACAACTTGTAAGAAAAAACAGGCTTGTTTTTTTATTCATAGGATTTTTGTGGTTTTATGCGGTATTTCCAGGTCCATTTATGCCAGGATTAGATGGGGGATTTTACATTATCTCAGTTGTTGCAGCAGTTTTGATTTTGATTCCAGTATGTTTGGCCATGTTCTTTTGGTCACTAAATCCACCAAAATCAGATCTTAAGAAAAGAAAGGACTAGAGATTATCAGTAATTTGTTTTGTAAATTCTGAAGTTGTTTTATCTCCGCCAATATCTTTTGTTTTTACTCCAGTCTTTACTAAATCAAATATTGTGGATTCTAATTTTTGGCCGACTACAAAACATTTTGAATCATTATGTTTTGTTCCAAGCCAATCAAGCATCATTTTGATTGAAAGTAGAAATGAAGATGGGTTTGCAATGTTTTGTCCTGCAATATCAAATGCAGCACCATGGACTGGTTCAAACAATGCAAAGTTATCACCAATGTTGGCAGCTGGAGCCATTCCCAATCCACCAACTACTTGGGATGATTCATCAGACAAAATATCTCCAAATAGATTAGTTGTAACTACAACATCAAATTCCTGAGGTTGGCGAATCAAGTTCATTGCACATGCATCAACATACATTTGTTCAAATTTGACATCAGGGTAATCTTTTGAAACTTCAGTGCAAGATTTTGCAAACAATCCGTCAGTGATTCGCATCACATTTGATTTATGAACACAAGTTACTTTTTTCTTTGAATTTCTCTGTTTTGCAGCTTCAAATGCATATTTTGCAATTCTCTTTGAGGCGGCTTCAGAGATTATTCTCAAGGCTACTGCAGAATCACCCAAACTGAATTCTTTTCCAGTATAAAGATCCTCTGTGTTTTCTCTAACAATTACCATATCAATATCGTCGCGTAATGCAGGCATGTGAGGATAGGACTTTGCAGGTCGAATATTGGCATAAAGATCAAGCATTCTCCTCAATACTACAATCACATCAGCGGCGCTCTCTCCAACAGGAGCCTTCATACAGGCATCAGATTGCTTTATTGCAGATACCGTGTCATCAGGAAGTGCCTTTCCAGTATTCTCCAATGCCTTATCACCAGCAGATAATTTTGTAATATCAAATTTCAAATCAAGTTTATCATTAATTGTGTTAAGTACTGAAATTGCAGATTCGGATAATTCAGGGCCAATTCCATCACCAGTGATTAAGGAGATTTTGTACATAGGAACACTTTATCACAGTTTTGAGATTAACTTATCTGTTTTTCTTGAAGTAACTTTTTGAGCATTATTCTATTAACAGCATCAATGACGGCTTTAACTGAAGTGGTAACAATGTCTTCACCAACAGATTTTGCTGAAACTTTGTTTCCTAATGCATCTTCAACTTTTACTGTAACCTCACATAATGCACCAGAGCCACCAGAGATAGATGCCAATCCATAATCTTTTATTC
>REGK01000058.1 GCA_003702545.1 Candidatus Nitrosopumilus sp. | reverse complement strand
CAAACAGGTCCTACAACAATCAAATTTGAAAATATTAGAAACACTGGACAAGATACTGAATTTGGAATTATGGTTGCACCTGAATTTGGTACTGTTGCAATTTTGATACTTGTTGTTTCTCTAATTGCAATAATTTCGCTGACTAGAAAACAAAACATCTTTACTTTCAACTAATTTTTTTAATTAACGTAATTTATTTTTGAAAAGAATTCTGTTTTTCAATTTTCTATATTTATTGAATTTTCGACAATTAATAATGTACAAAAATCTGTTATTAAATATATTAATAATTTTTAATAATTATTTAATTTTAGAATATAGAGGATTATTAAGAATTTACAGGTTTATTAATAAGAATTCACGTATTTTAGGCATGAAAGGCTCACAAATTGCCGCAATTGGAGGGGGAATTGCAGCCGCAGTAATTATTGCTGTATTTCTGACAATAGGAGAGTCTCAAAATGAGATGATTTCAACTGAATCACAAAATCAAGTTGCTCCAGTTGAAGAAAAATTTCTAGTTTACACAACCTTTTACCCATTACATCAATTCACTCAAAACATTGCAGGAGATAGTGCAGAAGTTAAGACACTTATTCCAACAAATGGTGATCCTCATGCATTTGAACTAGGACCAAAAACAATTGTTGATTTATCAAAAGCAGATATGTTAGTTTACAATGGTGTTGATTTTGAACCATACATCGATGAAATCAAATCATCTCCTGACTTTTCACATCTTGTATTAGTTGACTCTTCAGAAGGAATTACTTTTCTTGAAGGAGAAAAACATGATCATGGTGCTCACGGTGGACATGAAGAACATGATGAACACACTGAAGAATTTTTAGAAGAAATTGCACACATAATTGAAGAATTTGAACATGGTCACATTAGTGAATCTCAAACCATTGAATCCATTGAACAGATTTTGGGTGAACATGAAGATGATGGACACGGACATGGTGAAGGAGTGATTGAAGAAATTGAAACACTATTACATGAAATTGAAGACGGACACATGGAAGATCCAGAAGGAATAGAGGAAATCCACCATTTAGTATCTGGTGAAGATGTACATGATGAAGAAAATACCGATGTACATGATGAAGAACATGAACTTGATCATGTTTATGACCCACACGTTTGGCTTGATCCGTTATTGGCAAAAAAACAGGTAATGAACATCGCTTTCCACATGGCTGAATCTGATCCTGATAATTCACAAGTATATCTTGGTAATGCTGAATTATATTCTGCCCAATTAGACACACTGGATCAAGAAATTAGAACGCAATTATCCACCTGCAAAAAAGATACGTTTGTACCATTTCATAACGCATTCTCTTATTTTGCAGAGAGATACAGCCTTCACACCCTTGCAGTAATACAGGAGTTCAGTCCTGAAGCTCCTGTAACTGCAAAGGACATTGAAGAACTAATTCACTTTGCTGAAGATAATGACATCAAGTACTTCTTTACAGAAGAAAACAGGGATCCTAAACTAGCTGAAAGGTTAGCATCCGAATTAGGTGGTGATATTCTATTGTTTAGCCCATTAGAATCACTTGCAGAAGGGGATAATCATGATACAACATACTTTGATAAAATGCGATCAAATGTTGATAATCTCAAGATTGCATTAGAGTGCTCTTGACAACACACATTCCAAAACCTGGAGACTGGCAAATTCTAGGATTAATTAATAATAATTTGACTTGGCTTGCAATAAAACCTCAGGCAAAACTACTAGTATTTGTAGATCATCGAAATCATGAGACATATTATTTTGAAAAAGGTGCAAGAATTTCCTTTATCTCAGGTGAAAGTGGACAGGAGATACATGTAGAGCCACAACAGGCATTTACAAAGAGGACGGCTATAGCATGATGACAGAATTGTAATTAAGGTGATAATTTGAAAATAAAAAAAATCGATAAAGATGAAAAAACTACTAATGAGCTTAGAATTGAGATAAATGATTCATCATCTACTCATAACAATAATTTCGCAATATCTCTAAAATCAAAAAACATTGATGTTGATAAACTTCTTCCTATCGCAGAACAGTGGATTACAGATCACAAACAAAAGGCGTGGCTTGAGAAAAAATAAACTGTGTATTTTTTGTTATATGGCTACCAGTTTTACTGTGTCCATGTTTTTGTTTGTCTGAAAATCTTTTGTCATGATTGAAACTTTCTCTGCATCTCCATCAATGACAAAAAGTTCCATACATTTTTCTTTCTCAATTTTGCTGTGAAGATGTGTTGTAATTAGATCTTCAAAATTATGAGTAATGCCCGAAACAACATGATCATATTCATCATTGTGTACAACAAGCAAAATTGCATGTATGTCTCCAGACAAATCTGATTTCTGTTTTTCTTCTGAAACAAATGCTCTGATTCCTGCTCTAATTGCCTCTGATCTTCCAGAGAACCCCATTGTTGATTGTAATTTGTCTAGCTCAGAAAGAATCTCATCATTTAATGAAATTGAAACAATTGGCATACAGATAATGTTATTAATCATTTTATAAATTTAGTAGCTAAATTTATTAGAATTTTATAAATTTATTAATAATTCACTCATTTCCTGAGCGTGAACACATCTATTGTAAATCTTACAGGAGTACTGATTTGAAAGCCGTGGAAATCAAAAATCTCACTGTAAAGTATCCTGATGTTAAAGCACTTGATAACATAAGTTTTGAAGTCAATGAAGGTGATTTTCTAGGAATCATTGGTCCAAACGGTGCAGGAAAATCTACTTTGTTTGCTTCGATGTTAGGTCTTCACAATGATTATGAAGGAACAATCAAGTTTTTTGGAAAAGATATCAAAGAATCAAAAAAATATCTAAAGCAAATTGGTTATGTTCCACAAAAACCAATTTTTGAAAAAAATTTTCCTGTAACAGTAAAAGATGTAGTTCGAATGGGATTACAAAATAAATCTGATGCAGACAGAATTGACGAGATTCTTCAACAATTGTGGATTCATGAACTCGGTGATAGAAGAATTGGTGAACTATCTGGAGGTCAACAACAAAGGGTCTTTATTGCAAAAGCTTTGGTTCACAAACCAAAATTAATGATTCTTGATGAACCTGTAACGGGAATTGATCAACAAAGCATTGAATTGTTCTATAGTATATTGCGAGAATTAAATTCTAAACAAAATATTACAATTATCTGGTCATCTCATGATCTTGATGCTGTTAATCAACTGGCAAATCATGTAGCTTGTCTAAACCGAACACTGTTCTTTCATGGAGAATCTGAAGACTTCTTTTCTAATGATGATCTTGTCAAACAATATTCTGAAGCTTCAATGCAGGAACATATGCATCATCATTAATCATGTCCTTTGAACTTCTAACCTATGGTTTTATGCACAGAGCATTAATTTCTGGAATTGCTATTGCAATTCTTTGTTCTGTAGTTGGATTGTTTCTTGTTCTAAGAAGATACTCATTATTTGGAGACGCAATTGCACATGCATCTTTTGGTGGTGTTGCAGTAGGTTTGCTTGCAGGAGTCTATCCTCTATGGACAGCATACATCGTCTCAATTCTCAGTGCACTAGTCATTACCAAAATCAAAGATAGATTCAACATTTCTGGAGATGCCTCTGTAGCCGTACTTTTATCCTCAGGAATTGCTGTTGGACTCGTAATTATAGGCCTGTCAGGAGGATTTACGCTTGATATCTTTAGTTTCTTGTTTGGAAGTATACTGCTGGTAAGTGTTGATGACACTATTCTTGTTTTGTTCTTGACAGTTGGAATTCTAACCGTAATTGCTTTGTTGTTTAGACAACTAATCTATTCGACCTTTAATGAAGAACAAGCTAAAGTTAGCGGAATTCCAGTTGAGAAGATGAATTATCTTATTGTGTTTATGGCTGGTATTACTGTTGTTACATCAATTCAACTAGTAGGTGTCTTGTTAATCTCTGCATTATTTGTAATTCCAAATGTTTCAGCAATAATGTATGGAAAAGGATTCAAAAAAACTGCATTAATCTCTGTTAGTTTTTCAATATTTTCTGTTGTTGCAGGAATTTTCATTTCGTATTTCTTTGATATCACTCCTGCAGGAACAATTGTATTACTATCAATTGGATTGCTAGCTGGTACTATGGGAATAAAAGCTGCTGGGTTACTCTCTAAGAATTAATCAAGTCATTTAGTCTTCGTTTGTCTTTAATGCTCTTTACATAAAACAAAGACGTTGCAAGAATTCCCAATGCAATTAGTGGAGATGCAAGTTCTGTATACTTTATCTCAAATCC
>REGK01000029.1 GCA_003702545.1 Candidatus Nitrosopumilus sp. | reverse complement strand
GTTCACTAAACGATGTCTCTCAAGTAATTGCCATAATGCTTGTTATCATGGGAATTGGTCTTGCAGTTGATGGAGTTGTATTTAAGAAACTTGAAGACAAAGTAATGTCTAGATGGGGATTACGATAGATAATGAATAAAGCACTACCTTTGGGAATTGGAATTGCGGCAATTGCAATTGCAGTTTTAGCATTTTCATTATCTGATCAAAGTTTGGAAGATATAGAAACATCCGTAAATATTGAATCTGATACTTCAATTCAAAAAGAAATTACTTCCATTTCGTCAGAATGTTTGGGTACTGCTGGTTGTATTACTGGAACTGTAACTTCGGTAATTGATGGAGACACTCTTGAAGTAAATGGAAATGCTGTTCGATTTGCACTAGTTGATACTCCTAAAATGAAATATGATGGAGGACAAGCCCTGAGTTTTCTTGAACAGATTTGTCCCGTAGGTTCACCAGTTCTAATTGATCAAGATGATCAACAACTTGAAGATGCATATGGTAGAGTTTTGGGAATGGTTTACTGTAATGATTTGAATGTAAACAAGGAGTTACTTGACTCAGGTCTTGGAGACCTTTATTCTGCATTCTGTGATCAAAGTGAGTTTGCTACTCAACCATGGGCACAAAAACATGGATGTGATACTTTTGAAAATGAAACTAGTGTTGTAAATGACATTGGTTTTTCCATGTCTTCAGATGAATTAGAACAACAAATGAGACTTGATCCTAACCTTGTAGTTATTGACATGCGAGATTCAAATTCATACATGAATGGACACATCACTCATTCATCAGTTGATGTGATGGAAGGAGCAACACTTGAAAAGAGAATCAAAACAATGTTTGGTAAAATTCCTAATGTTGCAGAGAGTATGCATGTAGTGCTTGTTGGTGATTCTCAAAGTAATGCATTGGATTCAGCACAAATTATGAATGATGCAGGTATTACAACATCTTACCTTACAGGTGGCATAGAGTCTTGGGATGATGAACTATCAACTAAGATGAATCCCCCCACTATTGATTCTGAAGCATTGTACCAACAACTGCAAAACCAAGATGACATCTATCTTCTTGATGTACGAGAGCCTTCTGAGTTAGAAGTAACTATGATTTCTGGTAGTCAAAACATTCCACTATCTGATATTTTTGTTGAAGGCAATTTGTCTGAAATTCCAACTGATAAACCAGTCGTAATTGTTTGCGGTTCTGGAAATCGCGCAACTATCGCAACATATGAGTTGGCACAACACGATATTGATTTCCAAGTTTTAGATGGTGGCATCAAAGCATGGGACAAATATCTTGAAGAAAACAATTTTCCAAAATACTGATTGATTTTGTGCCTATTTTGTGACCTTTAGTGATACTGCAAAAGCGCATACAATAATCGCAATTGCAAAGTACATCACTGCAACATAATCAAACAAAAATGCAATACTCCCTGCAACTACCGGTCCAACTACTGTTGCAATTGACAGTGTTGAGCTAAATATTCCAGTTGAAGTTGAACGTGGATTGTTTTCCATCAGATGAAAGTTTCCTCCGATAAACAAGAATGCCCATGTGGCGCCAACTAGTGACATGAACGGCATTGCCATCCACCATTCAGTTACAAATGACAATCCTACAAAGACAAATGTAGTACAACCAATCCCTATTTTGAATTTGGTAATATTTGATAGGTGAATCTTGCTTGCCATCACATTCATCAAGATAAAAGCAGTAATCGTATTTGCTGTATAGACAATTGATATGTGATAAAGTTCCCCTCCCCATTTATCTACAATCATTATTGGAAGAACTACCCAAACAGCTGCTGCTCCAATATGTCTTAGTAATAGTGATAAGAAAAGAAACTTGTTTTTTGAGATAACTCTTTTTGTAGTTCCAGGTTCTACTTCTTTTTCTTGTTCAGGATTTGGTAGTCTAATTGTAAACAACAGTCCGACAATAAATGATGCAGCACTGATCAAGAAAATTATTTGCAAGTCATTTGCAAGTCCTGCTGCTGCAATTCCTGCCATCCATCCTAATGCATGAAATGAGATCACTGTTGCAGCTCTTTTCTTGTCATGATTTGCCTCGTAGGTATATGCAATCATTGCTGGAATCATTATACCACTTGCAATTCCTGCTGCGATTCTTACCAAGAAGAACATCGAAAGGTCTGTTGCAAAGTAATGCATTCCAAATGCTATTGCACATCCAATGAAGCCAATTCTAATGAATTTGAGCCTGGTACCTTTCTTGTCTGAGTGCCTGCCAAAGTAGATTTCAGATAGAATCTGGGCAAAACTAAACGAGGCTACCAAAAGACCTATCTCAAAGACTGACTCTGTGACGCCTTGGGCAATAATGGGCATGAAAACAAAGACAATCGATATTCCCGCATGTTGAAAAAAGGTTGCACTACGTACTAGATTGTTTACTTGAACTTTTTGCATAAATGTACTAAAAATCACATCCGACCTAATTTCAACATACGTATCATTACTACTGTGATTCGTGGATTTTTCTGAAAAGAGTTAAACTGTACAAATTCATTTTGAAATTAAATTGACTGAAAAAGAACCATTTTTGGATGCATTGCAAAACAGGGTTTTACTTTTTGATGGTGCGATGGGAACTGAAATTCAAAAGTTCAACCCAAAACCAGAAGACTTTCCAAACAATCAAGATGGATTCAATGATGGTTTAGTTGTAACTCGTCCTGATTGGATTAAACAAATTCACAGACATTATCTTGATGCAGGAGCTGATTGCATTGAAACAAACTCTTTTGGTTCAAACAAAATCAAACTAGATGAATATGGTTTTGGTGATCAAACAATTGAATTTAACAAAAAAGTAGCACAACTTGCATCTGAAGTATGTCAAGAATATTCTGACAGACCACGATATGTTATTGGTTCTATGGGGCCATCAGGATTCTTACCAAGCTCAAATGATCCTGATTTGGGACAGAAACCTCTTGATGAAATTAAAGAAGCATTTGAACTACAAGCAGAAGGACTGATTCTTGGCGGAGTTGATGCATTACTAATTGAAACCAGTCAGGATATTTTGGAAGTAAAATTGGTGATTGAAGCATGTCATGAAGCAATGGAGAAGACTGGAAAGAAAGTTCCAATTATTGCAAACACAACCCTAGATCAATACGGCAAAATGTTACTTGGAACAAACATCCAAGCAGCATACACCACAGTTTCTGATATGGGAATTGACATCTTTGGAATGAATTGTTCTACTGGACCTATTGAGATGACTCCTAGTGTGAGATGGCTGGATGAACAAAATGAACACAATATTTTGGTGGTTCCAAATGCTGGTATGCCTGAAAACGAGGGAGGTCAGGCAGTCTACAAGATGACTCCTGAAAAGATGGGTGAGGCACTGGGTGATTTTCTTAATCAATACAAAAAGGTCCGAATAATTGGAGGTTGTTGTGGAACAAATCCTGAGCACATCAAAGTTCTAAGAAAAGTAATTGACGAAAAAGCCAACTCTGTCGAGGGTTAAGTATTTAGAAAAACCGAGATGATTTACACTATTGACTATTCCTAGAGTAAGCTCTGCACTAAAGGCAGTTGATCTAAAACAAGTTCCTGCACCACTAATCATTGGAGAGAGGATCAACACTCAGGGTTCTCGCAAGGCAAAGAAACTCGTTCTCGGAGATGATTATGATGGATTGGTTGATTTGGGTAGAACTCAAGTTGAAGATGGAGCACATTGTCTTGATGTGTGTGTTGCAACTACTGAACGTTCTGATGAAAAAGAATTCATGCTGAATCTCGTAAAGCGTTTGAGCTTGGAAGTTGATGCGCCTCTAGTAATAGATTCAACTGATCCTGATGTGATTGATGCATCTGTAAAACAAATTCCAGGAAGACCTATCATTAATTCCATTAATCTTGAAGGTGATGGAAGTAGATTTGAAAAACTTGCACCAATAATGGCAAAGTATGGTTTGCCTGCCATAGCATTATGCATTGGACCAAACGGTATGGCAAAGACTCCTCAGCAAAAACTAGAGACAGCTGAATTACTATTTGAAACTGGAAAAAAATATGGACTAAAAATTGAACAGTTCATCTTTGATGTTCTTACATTTACACTTGCAACAGGCGAGGATGAATTCCTTGAAGCAGGAAAAAATACCCTTGAGGGAATCAAACTAGTCAAAGAAAAATACCCAGAGTCTTACACTACATTGGGTCTGAGCAACATTAGTTTTGGACTGGTTCCTTATGCTAGGAAAATTCTAAACTCTGTATTTTTACATCACGCAATAAAGGTAGGACTTGATACTGCAATCGTTAATGCAAAAGAGATCATTCCTTATGGAGAAATAGATGAAAAAGAAAGAAAACTTGCCGAAGACCTAATCTTTAACACTCATACTAATGCATTATCTGAACTAATCGCCTATTTTGAGAATGCAGGGCCTCAAACCAGTACTGCATCAAAGAAAGTAGATGTAGATCCATCTTGGCCAGCAGGAAAGAAGGCTAACTTTAGAATCGTAAACAGACTCAAAGATGGAATTCAAAATGATGTAGTTTCTGCCATTGCAGACAAAGTTGGTAAAAATGAAATTCTAAAAGATACTGATGGAATACTTTCACTTGATGCCCCTCCTGAAGTTACTCATGATGGTGCAATTAGAACTCTCAATGAAGACTTGTTGCCTGCAATGAAAGAAGTTGGAGACAAGTTTGGAGCAGGAGAATTAATTCTTCCATTTGTTTTGAAATCTGCTGAATGCATGAAGGCAGCTGTTGGTGAACTTGAAAAGTACCTGGTAAAAGAAGAGGGTTCAAGCAAAGGAAAATTGGTCTTAGGAACTGTCTATGGTGATGTCCATGATATTGGAAAGAACTTGGTAAAAACTATCTTCCAAAATAATGGTTATACTGTCTATGATCTCGGAAAACAAGTTCCATTGCAGAAATTCCTTGAGAAAATTGATGAGGTAAATCCTGACGCAATAGGACTGTCTGCATTACTTGTTTCTACATCAAAACAAATGCAATTCTTTGTAGAGCATGCAAGAAAAAACAAGATGGATATTCCAATTCTTTGTGGCGGTGCTGCAATTAACAGCAATTACATTAATCGTATTGCAAAACAAGATGGAATTTACGAACCTGGTGTGTTTTACTGTAATACCATGTTTGAAGGTCTCAAAACAATGGATACTTTGATCTCTGATGATAAACCAAAACTCTTGGCAGAGTGGAAAGAAAAATTAGAAAATTGGAAAGAAAAGTCTACTGCAACAGTTGATCCTGCCAGTCTGCCAAAAAGTGATATCAAACCAGTTCCAGCACCTACTCCAAAAATTATCGGTGAACCAATTCGTCTAATGGGAGACCAAATCAAGATGGATGAAGTATGGCAACTCATTGACAAGAAATCTCTCTTCAAACTTTCTTGGGGTCTTAGAGGTAAAGCAGGCTCTGAATCTGAGGCTGATCATGAACAACTACTCAGCCAATGGAAGATTAGAATTATTCGAGAAAAACTGTTTGAACCAGAAGTGGTTTACGGATATTTCAAATGCCATAACAAAGATGGAAAACTGTCTGTAGAAAATCCTCATGGTGATGATGTCTCCTTTGACTTTCCACGTTCTACAAAACCTGAACATCTGTGTTTGACTGATTATTTCGGTGATGATGATGTTGTCGCATTTCAGGCAGTAACAGTTGGAAACAAAGTTGCAGACATTATTGAACAGTGGAATAAAGAAGACAAGTACACTGATGCATATTATCTACATGGATTGGCAGTTGAAGTTGCTGAAGCACTAGCTGAATGGATTAATCGCAAAATAAAATCTGAATTGAATTTAGATGCAGGTGGTTTGAGATATTCTTGGGGTTTTCCTAGCTGTCCTGATGTATTACAACATCAATTAGTATGGAAACTATTGGAACCTCAAAAATCTGGAATGGAATTAACTGAATCAGGTCAGATAATTCCTGAACAATCTACTGCTGCAATAGTTGTACATCATCCTAAAGCATCATACTTTGTACTTTAGAAACTAGTTTTACCTAAAAATTCATTCAATCCAGTAAAGTCATTTGGAGATGTAAGCAAGACATCGCCTGTAATCTCATGTGCCTTTTTCAACAACTCTTCAAATTCCTGACTGTATGATTCCAAATCCAAATCCAAAAACTTTGCAGATTTTTCATTTTTCTGTGAAGGGAATAGTATGATTGGAATTATTGAAAATCCCTTTAGATTGTCTTCTAGTGCTTGCACTTGTTGTGCATTTTGAACTACCTGAGTCATGAAACCTTTAGGTTTTGCATCTTTCTTCTTTTCAAGTTTAGAGAAATTTGGTTTGTTTGATACTGAGAGATACAGATCAATTTTTGAATCTACATTTTTCTCTCTTAGTTTTTTTACAGTCAAGCTTGGAATCTGTCCTGAATCTGCTTTTCCTGTTTGTGAAGGGTCTCCCATCAAAACTAGAATTCCTGCAAAGCCAATGTCTATACAGTTATCAACAAACTCAGAAATCTCTTCTTCTGATTTGTCTCTGACTCTAAGGCTTACTGTAATTGGTAAATCTGGAATTTCTTTTCTGATTATTTTTCCCACTTCTATTGGTGAAACTCTTTGAAATCCCAACACATTTTCTGTTAAGTGAATTGCGTCACATTTTTTTGAAACGTCTTTTATCCTTTCAATGAATTTCTTTATTGATTCATCAGTATCTACATCAGGTAAAATTTTAGGTGGATTAGCTTCATACCTGATTGTCATAATGTCATTTTTCGTATCCTTGGTTAAAACCTTTGAATACCAAAACCCATATGGAAAAGTAGGAAAGAAGAAAAATGATTCTTGAAGATATCAAATCAAATCTTACTAGTTCAATTCATCCTACCATTGATGACCCTGGAGAATATAGATTAGCATCTGTTTTGGTTGTGATTTATGGAAATGAACCAATTGTTGTAATGACTGAAAAACCAAAGAGCATGAAATTCCATGCAGGTGAAATTTCATTTCCTGGTGGAAAATTGGATTCTGATGATTCTGATCTTTTGGATACTGCATTACGTGAAACAAGTGAGGAGATTGGGTTGACAATTTCTCCAAACCAGGTAGTTGGTCAACTAGAACCTGTAATTACTTTGAATTCTGGATTTAAGATATTGCCATTTGTTGCCGTTGTAAACGAGATACCTTCCCTTTCCCCAAATCGTGAGGTCGAGAAAATTTTTCACATGCCTCTTGATTCCTTATTGAAGACTATGGCGCATGATCCTGATCCCTCACACAACATTATCCAAGAAATGTTCACCTTTGAGTTTGAAGACAAAATTGTCTGGGGTGCCTCTGCTAGAATACTAAAACAGATGCATGATTGCCTAAAATCCTGAGATTCATTTAAAAAGAGCTCCGCGTGCCTGAAAATCTATGGCTGCACGCAAGTCCTCTCCAAGGAAGATTCGTCTGTTAAAGAAAACAAAACAGGCATCACCAGTACCTGCATGGATTATCCTCAAAACAAAAAGAGGAGTTAGAACAAATCCAAAACGTAGAGCTTGGAGATCAACTGATGTGGAGGTAGGATAGATGTCTCAAGAAGTAGAACGCGTTTATACAATTCCACTTGGTAAAGTATTACTCTCTCAATCACAACACAGAGCAGTCAGAGCAATCAATATGATCAAAGAATTTGCTCGTCATCACATGAAAGTTGAAGATATCAAAATTGAAGAAGATTTAGCTCATAAAATTTGGTCAAAAGGAATTCGAAGTCCTCCAAGAAAGATTAGAGTTCGAATGAGCAAAACCGATGAAGGTTACGTTCTTGTTTCTCCATATGAAGAGGGAGTTGAATCTGAAGTAACTCCTGCAAAAGAAACTCCAAAAGTTGAAGACAAAGTAGAGGAACCAACCAAAGAGGAATCTAAAGTTGAAGCACAAGTTGAAGAACCAGAAGCAGAAACTAAAGTTGAAGACAAAGTAGAGGAACCAAAGAAGGAAGAAGTACCTGCAAAAGAAGAAACTACATCTGAAGATAAGGTAGAAGAATCACCTAAAGAAACTCCTGCAAAAGAAGAACCAAAGAAAGAAGAAAAAGAATAATCTTTTCTCAGAAAAATTTTAGTTTTAAAAAAATTATTTTATTCTAATTGATACAAGTCTAATTCACAATCGATACTACAGTCTGGTGTAGACCAGTCAAGTGTGTCTTCTTGTGGAATCATTCCAAGTGGATCATATTTGTCAAACTTTGTCATTCCTTGAATGGATGACAACATTACTACTTTGGATTCTTCAGATTGTGAAGTCATATCAATTTGTGAATTACTTTCATTTAGAATTCCGCTTGTAAGGTTAGTAATTGAATTTAGTACTCCGACTGGAATGTTGCTTCCTCCAACCACATAAAGCATTGAGCGTTTTACAGCGTTAGGTGGGGCATTCTCATATAACATTTTGAGTGAATCTCTAAGAGAGTCTTCAATATCTTGTCCTTCCTTACTTGTAGTGAGAATGTTTGTTTCATGAGATATTTCAGAGGTTGCAAGTGATTCAACTACGTGCATGATTGCAGAGTTTGCAATGTCATAGCATGCTTTTGGAGTCAAGTCTGGGTTGCTCTCTAGTAAAGAGTCATTATCAAGCACAACTGTGCATTCAGAATTTTCTCTAACTCTTTTTAGTGATACACCTGAATTGAAAATTCTATCTTTTTCATATTTGAAAGGCATAATTGCAAATGAAACTAGTCCAATGTCTGTTTCTTTGCACATCTCTGATACGACTGGAGCCATGGCAGAGCCTGCTTTTCCTGCTAAATTACTCATCATAACAATAGTAGAATAACCTGAAATCTTTGATTTGATTTCTTCAGAGACGTTGTAAGTTGAGCCTCTGATTAGTTGCATTGATGGGTTTACTACTGAATCTGTTGAAACATGTACAGAAGGAACATCTTCTGCAAAGTCCTTTGAATTATTACTAATTAAGAGACAATCTGAATTTAGTGAATCTTTGGCTTTGAGTGCTAATTTTGAGCCTGCACCGCCAAGACCAACTACTAAAACTGGTTCTTTTACTTGAAAACTCATTTCAGATCTTGTTCTCTAAATTCCATAAAAAACCTTCTTACGTTTTTTTAATCAAATTTTAGATCTAAAAAATTTAGCTTGCGATCTTTCCAAGAAGGCTATTTTGAGTGGCATCAATGATTTCAACTGCATGTAATTGACCAATGTCTACTTGTTCAGGGACAAATACTGGTTTGTAAGCAAAGTTTCTACCTTTGATTCCCTCATCTGTCTGCTCATCAAAGAGAACATCTCCTTTCCACCCGATCCACTTTTTGTTGTTCTCAAGCGATATTTTGTTGATCTGTTCAAAAATTCTCTTACTTCTTGATTTTATTTCTGCAACATCAATCTGCTCCCATTCAGCAGCCTCTGTTCCAGGTCTTGCGCTATACTTTGAGAGATTTACAACATCTGGTCTTGTCTCATCTAGCAGTTCGACTGTTTTCTCAAAGTCTTCTTTTGTCTCTGATGGGAATCCCACAATGATGTCAGTTGATATGGTAAAGTCTGGGAATCTCTCTCTTGCTTTCTTTACTATTTCTCTAAATGTTCCTGCAGTGTGTCCTCTTTTCATATCATGTAGGACTTTGTCACTTCCACTCTGTACTGGAATGTGTAAGAACTTGAAGACTTTGTCATTGTCATATGATTCAATTAGTCTTTCTTTAATTCGTGGCATGTACATTGGATTCATCATTCCAACTCTAACCATAAACTCTTCAGGAATTTCTGCTACTGCATCAACCAATGAAGGCAAATCTGTTCCAATATCAAACCCATAACATCCATTGTCTGTTGATGTCAACCAAACTTCTTTGCACCCTTCATTGATCTCTGTCTTTACTTGCCTTACAATGTCTCCTAGTCTGTAACTTTGCAGGTCGCCCTTTGAAATTTTAGTCTGACAAAATGTACATTCACTCATACATCCACTTGCAATCTCAACAATTCCGACTGCTGGATTCAATCTAACTTTTGGCAGTCCGACTTTGGATAGATCAGTGTCCTCTAATGCAATCTCTTTTCTTCCTTTAAGTGTTGAATCAATCACTTGGAGAGTTTTTCCTAGGGAATTTGGACCAAGTAGACTGGCATTTTCAGAAAACTTTTCAACAGTTTCTTTTTCAGCCTTTGGTAGGCAACCAGCTACTACAAGAGGCTTTGTCTTTAGTGACTTTATTCTATGAACCATCTTGTTTGCAGTTGCATCTTTTACAGAACATGTCACAACAACATTGAGATCTGATTCTGAAGAATCTTCAACTAGTGTATGACCTCCATTTAGAATTAATCCTGAAATCATTTCAGAGTCGGCAAAGCTTGCAGAACATCCGTAAGATTCTACAAATATTTTTGCCATACTTTATCCAAAGAGAGAATCTATTTCTTTGTTAGTCATTAGTTTCTTTGAAACAACTAGTTCTCTGATAGTTTTTCCAGTCTTTAATGACTCTTTGAAAAGTTCTGCAGATTTGAGATAACCAATTTTTGGAGTTAGTAGGGTTACAATTACTGGACTGTTTTCAATGTCTGCACGTAATTTGTCTTTGTTTGCAGTTAGTCCGTCAATTAGGTTTGCAGAAAATATTGGCAAGAAGTTCTTTATCATGTCAGTTGACTCTAGCATGCACTTTAGCATTCCAGGTAACATAACATTAAGCTCAAACTGTCCACCTTGTGCTGCATAACTTACTGCAGTATCGTTTCCAATGATGTTAAAGCAAACCATGTTCATGCATTCAGCCAGTGATGGATTGACTTTGCCTGGCATGATTGATGAACCTGCATGGACTGCAGGAATTCCAATTTCACCCAAGCCTGCAATTGGACCTGATGCCATTAGTCTGATATCGTTTGCTAGTTTTCCAATCTCTAATGCCAAGTTGCGTAATGCACCTGAACAATTTGCAACTGCGTACTTGCTTTGCAAACCATGTTGCATGTCTTTTTCAGGCTTTAGTGATAACTTTGAAATTTTTGCAAGTTCTGAAATAGCAATCTTTCTGTAACCTTTTGGTGTGTTTGCACCAGAGCCAACAGCTGTTCCTCCTAGTGCAACATTTTGTAATTCTTTTTGTGATGCAACAAGTTCATTTCTTGCTTTAGAAATAGATGTAACATAAGCTGCAAATTCACTTCCCAATGTTACTGGTAATGCATCCATAAGGTGGGTTCTTCCAATTTTCTTAAATGATGCAAACTGTTTTGCCTTTTTTGTTAGCGACTTTATCAGAATGTCAATTGCAGGAATTGTTTCTTTGAGATTCATCAAAATTGCAACATGCATTGCAGTTGGATATGTATCGTTACTTGACTGTGACATGTTGACATGATCATTTGGATGTAAGAACTCGTATTGTCCTTTCTTTTTGTGCAATACTTCTAGTGCTACATTTGAAATGACTTCATTTGAATTCATGTTAAATGCAGTTCCTGCACCAGAGTTTATCATATCCACAACAAATTGGTCAACATGCTTTCCTGACAAAATCTTGTCACAAGCTGATACTATGGCCTTTCCACGCTTTGTGTCAATGGCTTTGGTCTTCATATTTGCAACTGCAGCTGATCTCTTTATCATAACAAACGACTTTATCAAATTCTCATGAGCTTTGTTTCCAGTAACGTGATACTGTTTGATTGCTCTACCAGTAAATGCTCCATAATATGCGTCAGATGGAATTTTGACTTTGCCTAAAGAATCTTGATCTAGTCTGTATTTCATATAAAATAGGAGAATTCTACCCATTATTCATTCTTTTTCAGCTCAGATCACTTTTCAAAATTCCCAACTTTTGGAAATTATTATATAGGAACTTGGCAGCAACGTGCTTAATGAATAAGCGTATTAGTATGCTCTTTACAATTGCAGCAGTAGCTGTAGTTGGAGCTACCTTATTCGGAAGTACATACACACAGACCCAAATTGGCGGTTCTAGCTATGATTTCAGCGAAGCTGATATCGAAGTACTAGATCAAATTCGTCAAATGGGCGGCTTACAACTTGTAATGCCACAAGCATTTGCAGAAACAGATTGTGGAGTTCTTGAAAACTCTGGAAGAACAGTACACGACTTTCAACTAACCGGTGAGAGCCATGAAATGCCTCTCTTAAACGGTGCCACCTACTCAGCAATGACCTTTAGTGGACAAGTCCCAGGACCAACACTAAGAGTTACTCAAGGTGACGTTGTAAAGATGACACTAACTATTCCATCTGATGAAATGGTAGGACACGGAAATGACATGCACGCATCTCAGATAACTGCAGGAGCATTTGAGTCCGTTAACCCAGGTGAATCCACAACTTACTGTTACATTGCTGAATCTGCTGGTATTTTCAAATACCATTGTTCTGGTGTTAAACTCGCTGCTATGGACCAACACGTTCTTTCCGGCATGTACGGAATTGCAATTGTTGACCCAGCAAACGGTTACAAGAAACTAATGGTTGAGAAAACAAGCGGAAGCGGTGAATTAGACAGAAAATTCTACGATGCTGATGCATTAGAGTTCCAACTACAATACAACCAATTGTACCTAACTGATGCTGGTACATATGATATGAGCAAAATGATGGCTCATCAAACTTCAGCAACAGTAGTCAACGGAATGCAATTTGGTTATGTTCCAAACATGGCACACAACCTTCTTGTAAACGGTGACCCAGCTAAGAAAATTAGCGCTGTTTTACAAGCCAGAGATGGTCTTGAATTAGAAGAGGTACAAGGACAACTCTTATTTGTTGAAAATGATCAACACGTAAGACTATTCATTGAAAACCAAGGTAACGAACCAGTCTTCTTCCACATTGTTGGAGAAATCTTGGATAGAGTTACACAAGGTAACAGAGTTCAATCTGCTGCCACAGAAACATGGTTACTCGGTGGATCCCAAGGTATGATTGTAGATTTGGTATTTGATGAGCCAGGTGTTTATGCAGCTGTAAACCACGACTATGCAGCAATCTATTCTGGTGCAGTATCAGTATTTGTTGCAGGTGACCCATTCAACTTGAACCCAATTGTTCAAGAATTAGGAATGGATCCAGTCCCATCATATGCATATGTCTTAGGTAATCCAAGTGATGCAGTCCCACCAGTGGGTCTAAACAGCATTGCTCACCCAGCAGTAAACATTCATGGTATGTATACCGATGAAGTTGTATCACAATTGAAAGCAGATGGTGCTATCCCACTCTGGGAAGTAGTTCCTGAATTAGCTGGTCCAATTACTGATGCAATGAAAGCTCTAGGTCGTATCTGACCAAACTTCATTCTTTTTCTTATTTTTTAATGAATTATATTCCCTCATGCCATTTTGGCTATCATGAGTTTTGATGATTCTGTACTGATATGTGATGAAGTAGATCCAATTTTGAATAAAATTTTACAAGACAATGGCTTGAAAATTTCCTACGAGCCAGAGATTACCCCTGAACAAATACTAGAAAAAATTGCCAATTTTAACATCGTAATTGTCAGAAGCAGAACTACAATCACAAAAGAGATGATTGAGAAAGCAGACAATTGTAAAATTATTGCCCGCGTTGGAGTTGGACTAGATAATGTTGATCAAGAAGCTGCAAAAGCAAAGAACATTCGTGTAATTAATGCCGTAGAAGGTGCAATGAATGCAGTTGCAGAACTAGTATTGGGTTTGATGTTGTCTCTTGCAAGACAAACTGCAAGGGGTGATAGAGGAATTAGAAATGAGCAATGGCTCAAAAAAGAATTGAAAGGAACAGAACTTGCAGGAAAGTATCTTGGAATTATTGGATTAGGAAATATTGGAAAAAGATTGGGAAGACTTGCACGTGCACTTAACATGAATATCATTGGATATGATGTAGTCCCAATTGATGAAGAGTTTTCAAAAGAAGTTGGTCTGATGAAAGCTGACTTGAATACTTTGTTGCAAAGTGCTGATTATGTATCAATTCATGTTCCACTGTTGGATTCAACATACCATCTTATCGATGCTCAGAAAATGTCTACTATGAAAAATACTGCAAAAATCATCAACACTTCTAGAGGTGGAGTAGTTGATGAGGATGCACTTTATGATGCACTCAAAAATGGAAATCTAGGTGGTGCTGCATTAGATGTCTTTGAAAAAGAGCCTGCAATCGGAACAAAGTTGGCAGAACTTGATAATGTGATTTTGACCCCACATATTGGCGCTCAAACAAAAGAAGCACAATCATTGGCTGCAAATGTAATTGCTGAGAAGATTGTGCAGATTTTGAGAGGCGTAATCTGATAATTTCTGCGTGATTCTTAAAAAGTACGCAAAAAAATTGACTTTTACGTGATTTATTATCGTCTCTTTGTTTTTAACACCCATTTGGAGGAAATCAATCGTTGAATAATCATAGTATGAACCAACCCCAATCTGAAAGATTAAGAAATTTAGGCAATGGAAATACTTTGCTAAAAATCTCCCTGGGATTGATCTTCTTTACAATATTATCTTCTGCATTTGTATATGCTGAAACAACATCAGTCAATGTAGATGGAACCAATTATGATATTGATTACACAGCAACAGGAATGTCTGTATCTGGTATTGAATCTGACCTTGATTTCATTTCATTGATAATCTCAGTTGATGTAACTAACTCTCCTGGAGTTTTAGATATTACATTTGATAGAACTTTCTTTGATTCAATTTATGATGGTGCAGATGATGACTTTATCATTTTAGCTGATGGTGATGAGCCAAACTTTTCAGAAACTCAAACTACCTCTACAAGTAGAACTTTGAGCATTGAATTGCCTTCAGGAACTGAAGAGGTAGAAATTATTGGTTCTGTATTTGGTAGGACTGTGGAAGAGATGCCATCTGAACCTGAGGAAATCTCTGAACCCTCATCTGAACCTGAGGAAATCTCTGAAGAACCATCATCAAAACAAATTCCTGCAGCCTTTGTAGATCCTTCAAAAGATCCCAAAGTTTACGTTGAACGCTATGTAACAGAGTCTTCCTACAAGACTTGGTTTGAGGATAATTATTCTGATTATACTTTTCATGAGGCATTAGATATATCAAAATCTGAATTAGACAAACTAATTGCTGAAATTGAACAAGAAATCTCTGAACCTGCTCCTGTAGAAACTCCAGAGCAAACTAAAACAACTGAATGTGGTCCTGGAACAATTCTCCAAGATGGCGCATGTGTTTTAGATGAGAGATGTGGTCCTGGAACAATTCTTCAAGATGGAGTATGCATTGCACAACCACAAAAATCTGCCCCAACTACTACCGGACTTGGCATGGAATTGGGTTATGGATTAATTGCAGCCTTTGTAGTTACAGGTGCAATTGCAATTATTTTGGCTTTAATGTCTAAAGCAAGTAAAAGCAAAAACTGACAGTTTTTCTTAATTGGTTTTAATTGAAATAATTTTTTCATCTAGTAAATACTTGAAAATTTGAACCAATTCTTCATCTGAAATTAATCCTTGGTACCACCATAAACTTGAATTTTCTCTGACCCAATCAGGGATATCTATATTGTATACATTGTCTTGATTTATCTCAAAAGGAACTTTGATAATTTCATCATCTACAAATTTTTCAAATGCATCAATGATGAATCCATCTGAAATATTTCCTGACAACCAATTAATAAAAATTGATTGCATTGAAACTGGAAGACAAATATTGTCTTTATCAATTAATGAAAATTCTGCAGTAACTTTTTGACCCTCATATTCTACATCGATATAGTATTTGCCAAGAGGAAAAATTTCTTTTTCAAAAGCCATTCTTGATGGTACTGGATTTTCCAACTCTGAAATTGCAATAGGAATTGCACTACTTCCTTTTCCTGCTTCGTCTCTGATGTGAATTATTGCAGGATTTCCTGTAACTTCTGAAACCTTAATTGTATAGAATAATTTTTCACAGTAACTGTAAGTTGTTTTTTCCATGATTACTTCTACTGTGGGCTCTGCATGTGCAGATGGTAAAATTGCCAAACTTAATGCTAAAAACATGGCTAGAACTGCAGCTCTTATCTTCATCCCTTTTTGATGCCCATTTTACTCAATAAAAATCTCAAATCAATTCTCAGGAATCCTTTTTAACAACTTGAGAGTACGTAAATTATCGAGTTTTCTGCGGAAGCAACTCTTAGAGTGCGTGGACATGTGATGCCCCACTCAAGAGAAATTTTTAACGGCTTAGCGGTGCTCAGAGATGCCGATTTACAGTTA
>REGK01000028.1:12624-16649 GCA_003702545.1 Candidatus Nitrosopumilus sp. | reverse complement strand
TCTAAGAATTAATCAAGTCATTTAGTCTTCGTTTGTCTTTAATGCTCTTTACATAAAACAAAGACGTTGCAAGAATTCCCAATGCAATTAGTGGAGATGCAAGTTCTGTATACTTTATCTCAAATCCTCCAGATGATTGTACTTGTGATGCAATAACTGGAATCTCTGTCATCTTTATTGTTCCAATTTTTCCTGTTTGTTGTTCTACAAACCAGACGTTATTGTCACCATCTGATGTCATAAATTGCACAAAGGATGTTTCTGATGGAACAGGAATCTCAATCAAATTGTTATTGTCAGGATCATATGCACCAATACTGTCTATGGTGTGTTGTGCAAACCAAACATTTCCATATCTGTCAAATGTCATGCCAAATGGCAGTGCTTCCTCATTAGGCACAGTGATTCTTTCAAATGTCTCTAAAACTGGGTTGAATTTGGTAATTGCCAAGCCTGAATGTTCTGCAATCCAGATATTGCCATCCTCATCAAAGAGCAAGGCTTCAGGTGTTTGTAAAGGTGGGTCATTTGAAAATTGAGTAATTTCATTGTTTTTTGGATTAATGTATCCAATGTTTCCAGCACCAGTTGTTGTAAACCAAATCATTCCATCCTGATCAATCTCTAATGCAAATGGCAAGTTCTCTTTTCCAGGCAAAACAATTTCTTCAAATTCATCACTTTCTGGTATGTATTTTACAATCGTGTCTTTGTTAATTATTGTCACCCAAATATTTCCCTCAAAGTCTGCTTTGATGAAAAGGGGAGTATTGTTTGATATAACATCTAATCCTTTTACAATTCCTTCAGGGATTATTTTGGGAATAGTCTTTGTTGTGATTTCATTTGTCTGAGGATCCAAGAATCCAATCTGATTTCTAGGAGTATCTACAAACCAAATCTTACCCTCTCCGTCTTGAGTAAGAAATGTTGTACCTGTACCATCAAATGAATGTGATGTAAACTGTTCAGTTTCTAGTGAAAACTCCCACAAACGTGGAGATGATGAATCACTAATCCAAAGTGTGTCACGTCCATCATACAATGGAAATAGTGGTTTTGATTCTTCTGGAATGTCGTATTCAATAACTTGTGTTTGGATATCTGTTAGTTTTGGTTTTATTAGTAAATTCAAAATTTTTGATTCATTTGCATTCTCTGTTCTTTGTGCTTCAACTTCAACTAGCCATTCACCTGAAAATCCAAATGTCATTTCTCCTTGGAATTCTATTGGTCTGTTTTCATCTTGCTTGATTATTTCCATTGGAACTTCTATTGGTGAAATGTTCTTTGATGGATTTGATACCTTGACTTTGAGCTGATCTGAATCATAGAGTGGAACCCCTTCAAAGTCACTGACCTTAACTAGAATTGTGTTAGAGCCGCTTGAAAATGGTGAAATATCAATATCAAATTTTGTGTTTTCAGTAAACTCTATGGTCTTGAATCCATAAACAATTTTTTGCGCATCTGCATTTTGGATTTCTCCTGCAGGTAATGTTCCATTAGCTAACAGCGCAACTACTCCTAAAAGTATGATACCTAATGTTGCATCAATTTTTAATGTCCTCTTTAGTTTTTTGTGCACTGAAAATTTTCCTGATGAAAAATTCTTTTCAGCATTATTTTGCACTTTGAATTGGAAGAATCCTCCCAATCCTACCATGACTGCAGCAATTGCAATTTTGAGCATGATTAGTTGACCGTAAACTGATTCAGTGATTAGTCCTACATCGCTTTCCAAGAACCACATCAGTGTTGGTCCTGTTATGATTACTATTCCAACTGCAATGATAAACGCAATTGAGAATCTTGGAATGAGTACCAAACTCATCTTTTCTCTGTTTGATTCCTTTAATTGTGAAAATGTTGGAAGTAGTGCAAATACAAAATAGAATATTCCACCAATCCATACTGCTGCAACCAAATTATGTATGTAATCCAATATCACTGGGGCTGTTTGTCCACTTGCTGCACCGTGCCCAATTAGACTTGTAGTGGATATTAGTACAAGTGAGACTGCCAACATTACAATTTGAATATTTTTTGATAGTACTTTCTTCCTGTCTAAACCAAACCATATTCCTAATAGAATTAGAGTTACTATCATTCTGATTAACCAAATATTTCCAAAGTCAGTTTGTATCACATCAATTGGTGATGCTTCTAATCTGATTGTTTGAACTGCAATCATCAAAATATTTGAAATGAAAACTAGAGCAAGTCCAATTCCTGTAACTGACATGAATTTTCTGTGATTAAGAGATTGAATCTTTTCTAACTCTTCTCTAATGGATTGTTTGTTTTGTGTGCCCCAAATTATCAGAGATGCAATTACTGCTCCCAAAACAATTGTCTGGCCTACCAATCCTGGGAATCTAGCGCCAGCTTCAGGCAAAAATATGAGTTCAGATGGTTGTTCCACACCAAGTAATGAAGGATCAATTACAACGTCTCCAACTGCAAACAAAAATGCTCCGGGAACCAGGTGTCCATCTACTTTGGAGAGCACTTTGGTTGAAACAGTGTAAACTCCATCTTCTAATGGTGGTGTTGTAACAATAAGAGATTCTTCTCCTTCATGATAAGCTGTATCTTTATTGTCTATCTGATTTCCATTTGCATCAAATACTTTGAGTGAACTAAAGTTAATGTCAATTGCTTCTGAAAAATATACAATTACTTGAGTTGTCCCAGCTGGAGCATTAGATGTTAGACTTGGGATAGTTTCTTCAGTATACGGATGGGCTGAGGCAAATGGAATTGAAACAAGTGATATCATAAACAAAACAATCAGTAATTTTTTCATTTACTCTTCAGGGCAATACTGATAATTTAAACAGTTTTCACGAATTCGAATTTTGTACCAATTCACGTAAAGATAATAACGTGTAATTGTAAAATGATAGCAGTGAAAATCGCAGTTTTTGGTATTATTGGTTTATTGTTTTCTCTTGGTATGATTGCCCCATCATTTGCACATACTACTGTTCATGTGGAGCAATATGAAATTGAAGCAGGTTGGGGAATTGAACCTCCAATTGTAGGAATTAGAAATGATATTGTTTTCAAAATTATAGAACGTGGAGAAAAAGAAGGAACCTATTCAGGAATTACCAGTGCATTCAAGGGAGTTGATACTACTGTAATGTTTGGTGGAGCCACCAAGAAGATTGACATTAACTCTGATCCTAGACCTGGATACTATTTCTCATCAATTATTCCAACAAAAACTGGAACCTATCAAGTTGAACTAAAAGGCGAAATCCGTGGTGTTCCAGTTGATATCAAAATTCCAATTGAAGATGTAGAGCCTACTGCAATCTTAGACTTTCCACCTTCTAGTAGTGAGGGTGCCGCAGATGTCGCTGCTCTAAAGAATGCAATATCATCACTACAACAGGATGTTTCTAAACTAAAGTCCGGTGAGACTGAAGTAACATCTGATGGTGGCGCAGCATACGACTTTGCAATATTTGGATTATCAATTGGTGGAGCAGCTATTATCTTAGCGATAATTGCTTTAGTAAAAAGAAAATAGAAAAAGAGGATTCCTAGAATCTTGGAACTACTCTAGATTTTGCAGTGACTGCTACGATGCTTATGATTGCAACAGCTAGTATCATCATTGCGATTGTACCAAATTCTGGAACAACGTTTGTGAATACTACTTCTTCACCAATTGGTCCTGTCTTTTCGTCAACACCATAACCTTGGAAGGTAATTGTGATGTCTACTGGGTCAGAAGAACTTAGTGGTGCTGTTGTGTGCATTCCTGAACCACTGTGGTGGTGTGCACCCATGTCATCTAGTACTGTTTCACCATTTTGTGTAACAGTGATGTCGTGGTTAACATGTTCAGAATCTACAAATTCAACATGGACTTCCATCATTTCACCTGCCATTGGTTCTGTAGTCCAAACTGAAACTGTTGTTCCATCAGACATGATACCTGTTGCAGATGCTTCTGTGATCAAGTGACCTTCGTCATCCATATGATCACCATGATCGTCACCATGATCGTC
>REGK01000028.1:0-12524 GCA_003702545.1 Candidatus Nitrosopumilus sp. | reverse complement strand
TCACCATGATCGTCACCATGATCGTCTTCAGCAGCTCCGACTTCTTGTACTATGATTGTGCCTTGCATCCAAGGGTGAACCATACAGAAGTAAGGATATTCTCCAACTTCAGTTGGATTCCACTCAAATGAACCTCCAGCCATTAACAAGCTAGTGTCAAAGACACCATCTGGTCCATCATCTGGAGTTCCTGAAGTGTATGTGTGTGCTGCAGTGTCAGTGTTTGACATGATTACAACACCACCAACGTCAACTGTTGCAGTTGTTGGAATGTAACATCCATCTGCGGTTTCTTCACAACCTGGTGCACCAGAACCTGCTGCTGGTACGATTGTGACCTCAGAATGATCTGCAAATGCTGCTGGTGTTGTTGCAACTAATCCAGCTACCATTGCAAATAGTACGAAGAAAGAGCAAATTGCTATAGTCTTCATTATCCAGTTTACTCGTTCGGATACATAAAAACCTCACTGGAATTCCCAGCAAGTGAATCCTAGTTTTTTCTAAATTGATACAGTTTCACAATACCAACTAGTGGAATTCCAACATACATTGCAAGATTTAGTAGTACTATAGAGATGCCATAACCCAACATCTCTTGTTCTGAATCAATCTCTACATGATTGAGTAATGATAGTGATGATAGCATTGGAGTTAGTGTTACTTTCATAATTTCTTTGAATAATGGTTGTTCTCTCTCAAAGTCTGCAACAGAAGGTGAGAATGAATAATAGAATTGATTAAAAGTTGTCATAAATGCAATTCCTGAATTTGTTTTAAGAACTGTATTGTCTCTAAGTTCTCTTAGTTGTTGTACTTGTGGTGCAAGTTCTGAACCAAATGTTGCTGTTGCAATCAAACAACCGCCATTTTCACCATTAGTGTCTACGTTGCTTTCACCATTGCTTTCTTCTGGTGGTGTAATTGGTTGTGCATTTGCTTCACCTACTTGAATATCAAAAGATACTACTTCTCTTGGAATTGGTTGGAACAAGATTCCTTCAACCTCAAAGTCCATTGTGTATATTCCCTCACCAAGATTGAACTCTATTGGGATTTTAACAGAACCAAGTGATGTATGTGTTAGTGGAATAGGTCCAAATACTGTCTCACCGTCTTTTGAAACTGCTATTGTATAGTCAATGTGCTCTTGAACTTTTTGAGTCTGTGGATTTATGAAATCTATGTTGATCTTTGTTTGAACTCCTGGTTCAATTGGATCATAAGTTAATTTTACATCCAAAGTATTCTTGTCTGTAGGAAGTGTCTGAGTTTCAGCAAATGCTGGGACCATTAAAAGTGGAACAAGTAATAATGCAAACAGAAATTTCATGCTAAATGTTTTGAATTAATGAATAAAAATCATACTCCAAATATCTGAAAAAAACTTCAGGCATAGAAATACTATACCATCTTTAAATATGGAATTGATACAATTTCATCATTGTACCACAAGCTTGCTTTATTCATCACAATTATCGGAATTTTTACAATACCTGCATTAATCCCTGATGTCTTTGGACATGGATTGGGTGGTGATCAAGCTCCTCCTATTTCCTTTGGTGATATGGAAGTAACTGTTAGTACTCAACTAAATCCATCTGACATTACTGTTGGTGAAATTGATGCAGCAAACATGCAGGTTCGTTTCTTTGATACTTTGACTGATACTAATCTTGACAAAGTAACTTACAGAGTAGAAGTTTGGCATAGTGGCGAACTTTTGGCTAGAAACTTGTTCTATGACTTGGATGGAAGATTAGATGTCAAAATAACACCAAAAGCTGATTGTAATGAAGAAAATCTACATCAGTGTACTGTTTACCATGGTTCTGAGCATGTTACTGCTCCTGGTGCTCTATTTGTTCAGGGTATAGAATGTAATGATGAAAATTTGGACATGTGTGCAAGACCTGGAATAACAGGTCCAATCTTCTTGGAAGGCGGCTTGTACCAAATTCGTGTAGATATTGAGGCTGCAACGAGTCCGAAATCTATCTTGGCAAATTTGTTAAGCTATGAAACTTTTGTTAGCGTTGCACAAGATCAAGACTTTGTAATTCAAACTGCAAATGCAGACGTTCCAGTTACTGTCAAGACTTACTATGATCATGTTGATAATTTCCAGTTTGATGAATCCGATAATTCAATTTCATTTGACATGCCATTTGACTGGAGCCCAGATTATGTTGAATTGGTACAAGTAGTCCATGAAGAAGTCAGAGTTCCAAAAACATTTGCACCATATGCAGAGGGTAAACAATTCAAAGGATATGTCAATGGTATCGAAGTTGATCAAAGAGCATTACTAAATGATCCATATTCTTATGATGATACTAACATTGTTCACTTCCTAATTACTAATCAAGAACTAACAAGAATTAACGAAGAATTAGGTGTATCAAATCATGAAAATCCAAAAATGGATTTGAAACTAGTCCCACTTAGCGAAGTTGAAAAACAATCAACTGAATTTTATCTAGTAGACACTACAAACTATGAACCTGTTCCAACAACTGTAAACATCTCATGGGATGGAAGTTATGGTGCAGGTGATGAAATTCCATTTGAAATTACATTCTTTAATGAAGATAGAGAACTTGTTCGAGATATGAGATATGTTGTATCGTTTATTGATGAAAATGATCAAGTCCTAGAGACATTCCTAGGTGATGATCCACAAATGCCTGGTATTGTAGCCACTGAAGGAATTGATGTAAAGAAGATTCATGTTCCATCACAAGGAGTATACCGAATTGATATTCGCGCATTGGGTACTGGATTAGTATATGATGAGACTTATGCAGGAATTGGTTCGGCAATTATTGAACTTGGACCTAGCACAGGAAAACCCGCTACTGGACCAGAAACACAACCACCTGCAGCAATTCCAGCATGGATTAAGAACAACGCAGAGTGGTGGGCTGATGGACAGATAGATGATGGTTCATTTGTACAAGGTATTCAATATCTAGTCAAAGAAGGAATTCTAAAAATCCCACCAACATCACAAGGTGAAGGAACTGGTTCTAATGAAATTCCAGCATGGATTAAGAACAACGCAGGCTGGTGGGCAGAAGGCGCAATTGATGATGACTCTTTCATTCAAGGTATTCAATTCTTGATCAAAGAAGGAATCATGAAAGTTCAATCATAGGTTTTTAAATAAATTCAGCCAAGTGATAATGTAATGAAAGACATCAATGACATCATGCCAAAGGTTCCTAACATGAGATGGGGAGCCTTAATGAACAAAGCACCAACTAGTGATAAAGTTGAAGAGATGAACAAAATTTTCCCAAGCAACGGTAAATGGCATACCGTCTTTGAAGAAAAAGACTCTGTTACAATTGATGGAAAAGAAATTCGCAAAAAAGATCCAAACAAGTGGACATAATTTGAAAAATCTATTTCTGCTACTTTTACTACCGTTATTCTTTGCATTTGGATTTGATAATGCATTTGGTCATGGCGTTGGAAGTGAAACATTTCCTCCTGTGAATCTTGATGGAAAACAAGTGACTGTGGAAGTTTCCTCATCTACAAGTGATCCTGAAACAAGTGATGATCAACAAATTTCTATTTCTTTGATTGATTTTGATTCAAAAGTTACTCTACGTGATGTTACCTTTCACATAAAAGCTGAAAAAGGAAATCAATTTCTTTTTGAAAAAGAATTCAAAGCAGACAATGGTTTTCTAGTGTTTAATTTTGTTTCAGAAGAAACTGATTCTATTGTAATTGAGGAAGAAAGTGAGAGTAATATCTTTGGTTCCTTGTTGGGATTAGACAGTAGATTGATTCATGTAAAGGGACCTAAACTTAGCGAGGGTGGCCTATACCAATTTGATATCAGTATACTAACTGCAGATGGATATTCCAAGACTCTTGATGAACCACTAGTATTCAACGCAGGAATTTCTATTGCTCAAACCTCTACACATGATTTTGTTGATCCTAACTATGGAGACCAAAATATTCAAGTAGTTACTTACTATGATGAAATCTCTAATTTTGAATATGATCCTGATTCAAAAGAAATTAGCTACTCTATGCCCTTTGAATGGAGTCAGACAAACATCAATCAAACATCAGTTGTACATGAAGAACTGGTAATTCCAAAGGGATTTGGTGACTTGCTTGTGTCTGGATTTACCATGCATGTCAATGGAGTACAACTATCTGATGATGTAGCAACAATTGATGATTTTTTTACTAATGACCGCATAGTGCATTTTATCATTTATCAAAAAGAGTTACTCAATGTTCTTGAAAATGGCTCAAATGAGAATGGCATGAATTTTCTAATTACTCCTGATAGAGATTACCCACATTTGAGTTCAGTTACTGAGAATGGACAATTTAGAATTCTTGTGTCTTGGGAACCTGAAAACTTGAAATCTGGTTCTCATGCAAAAGTACTCTTTGATGTCACTGATGTTTTCTTGAAAAACAAACCAGTTTCAACAAACTATCAGTTCTCTATAACACAAAACAACAAAGTAATCCATCAACAAAGTGGAATCAGTACTGATTCAAGAGAAGAACATAATGTGACAGAGTTTATGATTCCTGAAGATGTTACAGGAATTATTCACTTGAATTTTAATAATTTAGATAATAATGATCTTGCAAGAACAACTATTCCAATTGTAATTGATAGAGTCACAAATGAAAAAGAAATTACAATTCCTGATTGGATTAGAAACAATGCCTTGTGGTGGTCTGAAGAACAAATTGATGACAATACATTTGTCCAGGGAATTGAGTATCTAATTAAAAATCAAATTATTGTGATTCCGACAACTCAACAAGAAGATACTTTATCTAAAGAAATTCCTTCATGGATTAGAAACAATGCGGCCTGGTGGGCTGCAGGACAAATTGATGACAATACATTTGTCCAGGGATTAGAATATTTGATTCAAAAAGGAATCATTCGAGTTTGATCGCTACTAGTTCGAAAATTGAACCAGTCGCTTTAAATCAATAATTGATCAAATTACATTACTTTGTTTAGGGCTGAAAGGATTCTAGAGAAAAAATCTATGCTATTCTCAATTGTAGTTACTGGCGTTGTTGCAATTTTGGCTTTACCTGTAATCATTCCTCATTTACTGCATGGTCATCATATTGCTCACATCTTCTTACATGTTGGAGGAATTACTCTGGCAGTATTCATATCAGTACTTGCAGGACTTGCATACTATAGATTAAGAACAAAACGACTTTTGCTTAGTGCAATAGCCTTTGCTAACTTTATTGCAGCTGAAGTTGTTTTATTGGTTGATGCAACGTGGCCAACCATCTATGATCTGGAATTTATGCCTCTTTCTGAGGTAGGACATTTATTGACCTTTGCAACATTGGGATTACTAGCGTTAGGAGTGTTTAGAAATGACTGATAGAGATTCACAAATTCAACAAATTATCGAAAAGAACCCAGGAATTCAATTCCGTGAAATTATGCGTTCATCTGGGCTAAAGAATGGAGTTCTTAGTCATTATCTGGATAAATTAGAAAGAACCGGAATCATCAAAGCTTATCGTGGCCCAAGACAAGTTAGATTTTATCCTCCACACATTACCGAAGACGAATCAATTGTCATCAAAGCCTTAAGAAAACAAACTCCACGTGATTTACTACTTGCACTAATCAAAGAAGATGGTTTAGAATTTTCTGAACTAGTAAAAGAGGTAAACAAATCCCCATCAACTGTTTCATTATACCTATCACAACTAGTTGAAGATGGATTAGTTGAGGCAAAATTTGTTCAGCTCAAAAAAAGATATCATATTAAAGCCAGAGATTTGATAGATAAACTAGTTGAAGACTATAGACCAAGCCTACTTGAGAAATCATCTTCTGGATTTGAAGACATCATCAACTCTTTCTAGATTATTTCAGCCGCAAAATTTACTTTTGTTGGGATTTTTCTCAATTCTTCTATTTGCACCTGGTCTATCTTTTGCTGATGTTTTTGTTCCACTACATGAATACTTGGGATATTTTGATTCAAATGGAATCTATACTGTAGTGGGAAATGTTAAAAATGAAAATGATTTTGCCGTGATTCCAACAATTACTGTTTCGGTAATTGATGGTTCAGAAACAATCTCAAAAACAATCAAGCATGTTCCGTTGGCTGTTGATTCAGAAATTCCATTTAAAATTAAATTTCCTGAAACTAAATCAAATATCCCAGTTCTAGTCAACCCTGAATTAACATTTGAAAAAACAATCAAAGATGAAATTCCAATTCAAGTTCTATATGATAAAACACTCATCAAACATGATGATGGACATATTACTGGAAAAATTCAAAATATTGGGAACCAAACAATATACTATCCAAAATTATTTGCTGTAGTTCATGGATATGACAGGGTTTTAGACATTACCCAAAATATTGAATTCATTGAAAAAATTGAACCTGGAGAAATTTTAGATTTTACTATGTATCCGGATCCAGCTATAACTGAAGATGTTTTTTACTATAGTTGCTTTGGACCAGTTGATATGAGTGTAGTTCCAATTTCAGTAGAGAAGAATGAAGGGAAATTTGATTTAAGATATGATTCACCTGGTACATTTTTTTATGACGCAAAATATGATGAACAAGGAACTATCTTAACAATTCGTAGTACAAACAGCTATCCTTTTCCAACATATGCTAATTTTGAATTTCCCCCAATATCTGGAAATGAAAAATTCTCTGTTACCCGAAATGGTGAGCCAATTGAATTCATTCAAAGTATGGACGAAATGGGATTTTGGCATGTAGCATTCTCAGTAGAGCCACAATCTCAAGGAATTTTGGAGATTTCCGGCTTTGATAAAGGACTTCCACCAGAACTTCCTACAGTTCCTGTATGGGTAAAACAAAATGCAGATTGGTGGGCAACTGCACAAATTCCTGATTCAGAATTTTTAGAAGGAATTGATTTTCTTTTTGAAAAACAAATTCTATCTGTTCCAACACGTGAAGCAGTAACTGAATCAGAATGGAAGATTCCAGAGTGGGTACAAACTCCCGCAAGTTGGTGGTATGAAGAAAAAATTTCAGATGAACAATTCTTAAACATAATTGAGAATCTAGTTCAACGAGAAATTATTGTCATTTAATTTACTGTAATTATCGATGCCTATGACAAACTGGTACATCTTTCGAATGAACCAATCTGATATTTATCACGAAAATGGTATCATAAGACATGGCATTTAGGGAGAATCACGTAAGCTATTCAGTATCAAATGAAGATGTCAAGAAACTAAATGAACAAGCTCAGAAATATGCTGACAAACTAAAAGCAGTTTTTGATGAATCTCATAAAGTTGTGATTGGTCAACAAGATGCTTTGCAGAAAATTCTCATTTCCATAATTTCAGATGGTCATGTCCTTTTAGAAAGTGTTCCAGGTTTGGCAAAAACTTTGATGGTAAAGACAATGGCACAAATTTTCAATGTTGATCACGTTAGAATTCAATTTACACCAGATTTGCTTCCAGCAGATATTCTGGGAACAAAAATTTACAAGAACGCTTCAGGTTCATTTGTAACCCAAAAAGGTCCAATCTTTCATAATTTTGTACTTGCTGATGAAATTAACCGTGCACCTCCAAAGGTTCAATCAGCTTTACTTGAAGCAATGCAGGAGAGAAATGTCAGTATTCATGGCGATACATTTGAGCTCAAAAAGCCATTTCTAGTTCTTGCAACACAAAATCCTATTGAAAATGAGGGAACATACAAACTTCCTGAAGCACAAGTTGATAGATTTGCTTTGAAAATCTTAATTGATTATCCTTCAAAACAAGAAGAACTTGAAATAATTGAAAAGAATTCATCAGAACAGGAAAATACTGTAAAAACAGTTATCAGTCCTGAAGAAATTTTAGAAATTCAAAAGTTCAATGAGAAAATTTATGCTGATAAAGTAATTACAGAATACATTGCAGACATTGTAAACGCAACAAGAAATCCAAAAGACTATGATCTTGATTTAGAAAACATGATAGAGTTTGGAGCATCTCCTAGAGCATCAATCTGGTTAATGAGAACAGCAAAAGCAAATGCTATGCTTAATGGACGAGGCTTCATAATTCCTGAAGACATCAAAGCAGTTGCACACGAAGTTTTACGTCATAGAATAATCCTAACATTTGAGGCAGAAGCAAATGGAATTACCTCTGATAAGGTAATTGACTTTGTTTTAGAAAAAATCAGTCCTCCGTAGGCAGGGACCATGACAGAGCTCACAGAACTCTTGAAGCAGGTCAAAAACCTCGATATCAAGACCAAAAATCTAGTTGAAGGCATGGAATCAGGCGCCTATAGGTCCAGATTTCGAGGTGGAGGCATTGAATTTTCTGAAGTCCGAGAGTATGCCGCAGGTGATGATGCACGACGAGTAGACTGGAATGTTTCAGCACGATATAATGATCTTTTTGTAAAAGAGTTTGTCGAAGAAAAAGAGCTTAATGTCTATGTTGTAATGGACATGTCTGCAAGTAACGATTTTGGTTTTGTGAAAAGTAAAAAAGAACTCGGATTTGAAATAACAGCCTCTTTGATGTTCTCTGCATTAAAGAACAACGACAGAGTTGGACTGGGACTATTTACAGACTCTTTGGAAAAATTTGTTCCAGCAAAGAAAGGAAAAAAACACATGATGGAAATTTTAAAAAAATTATTAGAGTACACACCAAAAAGTACACAAACTGATATCTTTAGATCACTATCAGAGTTGCAAAAAAATCTAAAACGTCGAAGTGTAGTCTTTGTTGTTTCAGACTTTATGTCCGATTCATTTGTAAAACCATTACGCTATCTCAAACTAAAACATCAGGTAGTTCTTGTAAATATTTCTGATATTCGTGAAACAGAGATTCCGCAAATTGGTCATGTATATTTAGAAGATGCAGAATCTGGAGAACAAATTCTTGTCAATACGTCTGATAAAAAATTCCAAGAAGAGTATTCTAATCTTATGAAAAAAACAAGAGAAGAAACTGAATATGAAATGAAAAAGTTGGGAGTCGATTTTTTGAATCTCTCAAATGAGGAACCATTTGATGTCACATTTAATCGCTATATTCATAGCAGGAGACAAAAGTAAATGGAAATTCATTTTGAATATCTCTATGCATTGTTTTTGCTTTTGGTAATACCTGGATTGTATGTTCTTTATGCAAAATATAATTCTGAGAAAAAGGACTCAATCATGAAGTTTAGCTCACTAAAAATTGTAAAAAAATCTATGATGGGGAAAAATTTCCTTCGAAAACATTTGCCATTTGTTTTGATGATGGGAATTCTTGGATTGGCGATAATTGGACTTGCAAATCCTCAGATTCCAACATTGTCAGTTGAGAACGGTATCAACTTGAGCATAGTTATGGATGGCTCAGAGAGTATGGCAGCCACAGATTACGAGCCTACACGCCTAGATGCAGCAAAAAATGCCATTGGTAATCTAATTTTGAAGATGGGTCCGCAGCATAATGTGGGAGTTGTGCTCTTTGAGTCTGGTGCCACCACAGTTTCCTATCTTACACCTGACAAAGACAAGTCAATTAATGCACTCTCATCAATTGAGCAAGGACTAGGTGCTACTGCCATTGGAGATGGACTTGCACTTGGAATTGACATGGCCTCATCAATTCCTGACAAGAAAGGTGTAGTTATCCTACTTAGTGACGGGGTTCATAATTCAGGACTAGTAACACCTGAAGAGGCAACAGAATATGCAAAGATCAACAATATTCAAATCCATACAATTGGATTAGGTTCAGTTGAACCTGTTTTTCTAAGAGATGACATCTATGGTGAACCGCAATATGCAGAACTAGATGAAGATACACTTGTTACAATAGCACAACAAACCTCTGGAAATTATTACAAATCACTTGACGAGCAAACACTAAATGATATTTTTGTCAATCTCAGTTCTAATCTTGATTATGAAATGGAATATTCTACAATAAGAGATTGGTTTATCGCTGCTGCAATTGGTTTGTTGTTGATTGATGCTTACATAATTTATGGTAGGTATAGAATTGTTGCATAACTTTCTAGATTTCAAAAAAGAATTTGCAACAATTTTTCTATTGTTACCTTTAATCCTTGTAAACCCTGCATTTGCACAATCAACAGAAATCCAGATGGATTGGTTAATTGAAGGACAACTTGAAGAAAAAACTGTTACAACACAAGAAGCTGAAATAGTTTCAAATTATGAAGAACTTGTAGAAAAAGAAGCAAAACCCGTCTATGAAAAATTTATCACTGGGAACGAATATTCTGTGGGCGATAGTAAAATTACGATTGAATCCGAAGAGGGTCAAATTCTTGCTGGAATGTTAATTGAACAACGTGATCTTAGACAAGACAGTTTTGAACATAAAATAAAATACTATGATAGATTTTCAGACGGCTATATCGAAATCGCAGAAGCCCTACTAGATCCTATTGGTGATTCTAAATATCTGATAAAAGGACAGGCTTTTGATTATAATCCCAACTCAAATCTGGAACTTTTTGTGCTTGAACGTGGCTATTCTTTGGATAATTTAGAAGCAATTCCAAATGATATCTTTACACCAAAGGAATTCACACTAGGACGACAATTAATGGATGATGCCACACGTAGTGGTGAGGGTGCATTTGATCTTAGAGAATATTCTCCAAACTACCTCTTACTTACTAGAGAACAAATTCAAGAAAGAATGAATGAAGCATTCTCAGAACAAACTTCACAACTCTTTGATGGAATATTGTCTGGAGAACAACTTCCACCTGGTAAATTACCTGATCTTGGTATTGGAGTTCCTTCATCCACAAGTGAATCAGAAAGCATATTTGATAATTTTAAATTTGAAAAACCAAAATTCGAAAACACAAGACATGTACGTGACTCCTTACAGAGTAACCCATTCCAAATAACTGATCCTGCACAAAGCTTTGAAAACATTTCATTGTTATTGTTGATTCCAGTATTTGTTGGATTGGCAGTTTTTGGATATCTATTACGAAAGAAACTATCTCAAAGAAAACTTGAAGAACCATTATTACTTGTATCAAAACCTCAAACTGACTATAGAGAACTAACCCAACAAATGATTAACAAATCTCAAAGTCTATTTGATAACAACCAAAGAAAAGAAGCTTTTGAAGCTCTTAGTCAGGCAATCCGATACTATTATTCACAAAACATGGAAATTTACAAAGAAATGACAAACCACGAATTACTAAACATACTTTATGAATCAAAGTCAGATGCATATGGTAAGGTAAGAAATTGGTTGCTGCTTTGTGGAAGTGTAGAGTATGCAAAGTATGATTCCAGTGATGCTGACTTTAGAGATGCACTATCAAAATTTGCAAAGGAGATTTCTAAATGATGAATATCAAAACTACCTCATTATTTGGAATTACTCTTCTCATGCTTACAATTTCACTTCAAAGTACTGCTTTTGCAGCAAATTCTGAGGCTGAAATATTTCCTGATTGGGTAAGACAGGCAACTTCTATCTGGATAAATGGTCAAATCACTGATTCTGAATACTTGGCACTAATCCAAAATGTTCTTGACAAAAACATCTTGCCTGGTGATATAGAATCCCAAGAAATTCTACAAAATACTGCAAAAACCGTAATTCAAGACATTCCAGAACTATATGAAGAAAAAACTGCAGAACTGATTCCATATTGGGTAAAAGATAGAGCACAATGGTGGATTGATGGAAAAATAAATGACTTGCAATTTCTTAGAACTGTACACTACCTAAGAGAAGTTGGATATTTGGAATACAATGCTCAACAAAGTATTTTTTCTAATGATCAAACATTCCAATCAAGTCTTGAAAAGTATTTGTTAAATGACAAAGAGGTTTTGAATATCACTAAAGAAACAAAGTGGAGAATGTTTTCAACTGAATATGAGTTTGAAGAAAAAGAAGGTGTTTTAGACTCTGTAAAAATTATCTTCAATGATATTACTAGAGTGTATGAACCAATTTTCTACAAATTCAAAGTACCTACACTAACAATGCAAATATCTGAATTTAACAACAAAAATGATCTAAATAACTATTGGAACTCTTTTGAGAGTAAAGACAAAGTATTTGATTCAGCGTATATGACTGGAAACCCAAATAATAATTCTGAATGCCTGTTTAATTATACTACAGAAGGCGCATTAACTTCTTGTATCTATGACAATCTCATAGTACACGTTGTAATATTTGATCAACATAATGAACACTACAATTATGATGATCCCAATATAATTTTGGATGAAAACGAACCTACAACTAGGTTTATGAGTGAAATTTTGAAAAAAATTGCTCATTACAAAAATGATTACATAAACTCGCAACTGTATCATGTCTTACAAGGAGATATCCAAGAAAATATTTCACCAGGAACTAGTCCAATTCAAACTGTACCAAAATCCATTGAACCAGAAAGTTCTGCAATTCAAGGTATAGACAATTTCTCATGTACTCGTGATGACTTTGG
>REGK01000027.1 GCA_003702545.1 Candidatus Nitrosopumilus sp. | reverse complement strand
CAGCAAGCAATTGATGCACTTGTAAAACTATTACAATTATACCCCAACAGCAAACTAAACCCAATTTACAAAGAAAGATGCAATTCATATCACAATAGAATTAACGCATTACAACAGGCACATGGTGTAGAGCCTGCAGTTGATCCTAAAGCTTCTGAGGAAGAACAAAAGAAATCTGTTCAGAGACAAGAATCAGAAAATGATTTTGAAGATCTTATTATGAAAGAAAAACCAGATGTGACCTGGGACCAAGTTATTGGTTTAGACGATGCAAAAAGTGCATTACGTGAATCCATTGTTTATCCAACTAAAAGACCTGATTTATTCCCACTTGGATGGCCAAAAGGAATGCTACTCTATGGCCCACCTGGAACTGGTAAAACCATGTTGGCAGCTGCAACTGCAAATGAAATGGATGGTTACTTTATCAATGTCGATGCATCATCTATGATGAGTAAGTGGTTAGGCGAAGCAGAGAAAAATGTTTCAAAATTATTTACAATGGCAAGAAGCTATGCTGAAAAAGAAGGCAAACCAGTAATTTTGTTTGTAGATGAAGTTGACTCCCTATTAGGTTCTAGAAGCAGTGAGGTTGGTGGAGAAGTTAGAACTAAAAATCAATTCTTAACTGAAATGGATGGTGTTAATGGTAAAGGAAAAGATTTGATGATGTATGTGATTGGTGCAACAAACAAACCTTGGGCTCTAGATTGGCCTTTCCTTAGAAGATTCCAAAAGAGAATCTATGTTTCATTACCTACTCAGGCAGCAAGAGAGAATCTCTTTGACCAATATACTGCCAAACTAAGTAAAGACTCTAGAGTGAGTACTTCTGATCTTGCTAAATTATTTGATGGTTACAGTGCAAGTGATATCAAAGATGTATGTCAAGCTGCACAGATTAAGACAGTTCACGAAATATTTGACTCTCCTGATTATCATGAACCTGTAGAGGGTGAGGAACCAGTTCAACCAAGAGCACTTACATCTGCTGATTTCAAACAGATCATGGCAAGAAGAAAACCTAGTGTTTCAACTGAAATGATTCGTGCATATCACAAATGGAGCGAAGAGTTCCAAGCATTATGATTGAAATTTCTGCGATCAAAAAATTCTTTCTCTAATTCACATAAAACTTAAATTCTCAATATAATGGAATTGCTGAGGGTCACAATAACTACAAAGAAATCAATCCACGCAAACAAACCTGCAAAGCTGATCTTTGATGATGGTACTGTTTTTGATGGTCAAGGTTTTGGTTATTCGACGACTGTTTTTGGTGAAATTGTCTTTAACACTGGTATGGTTGGATATACCGAAGCTCTAACAGATCCATCTTACAACGGTCAAATTCTTACTCTAACTTACCCTCTTGTTGGAAATTATGGTGTACCCGATCCAGAAATCAAAGACGAAGATGGAATTGCAAAATTCTTTGAATCTGATGTTATGCAAATTAGAGGATTGGTAGTCCATGAACTCTCTTTAACTGCCAGTCACTGGAATCTAAAAATGACTCTGGATGAGTGGATGTATAATGAAAAGGTGCCTGGAATCTCTGGTATTGACACTCGTGCAGTCACAAAGAAACTACGAAGTGGAGGTGTCATGATGGCAGCACTTGTGGTCTCTGATGAAGCAATTGATGTTGAGAAAGTCAAAAAAGAACTAGCAGAAGCGACTGATTATAATTCTGAAAAATTTATGGATTCAGTTTCAACTAAAGAAGAAAAAATCTATGGTAATGATTCTGAATCAGTTGTGGTAATTGACACTGGTGCAAAAAATGCAATTGTTAGAAATGTCCGAGAATTAGGTTACAAAGCAATAGTTGTTCCATGGGATACTCCTTATGATAAAATAATGTCTCATAATCCAAAAGGTGTTGTTCTAAGTAGCGGTCCTGGTGATCCTCAAAACTGTCCTGCAACAGTAGACACTGCTAAAAAATTAATTCAAAATAACGTCCCTACCTTAGGAATTTGTTTGGGTGCACAAATTATTGGACTTGCTGGAAATACTGAAACTTACAAACTAAAATATGGTCATCGTGGACAAAACAAACCTTGTATTAATTTAGAAACAAATCAAGTTTATGTAACTAGTCAGAATCATGGCTATGGAATAAAACCTGAATCTTTAGAAAAATCTGATTTTAAATTATGGTTTACAAACGCTGATGATAAAACAGTTGAAGGAATAAAACACAAAACACAAAATTGTATTGCAGTACAATTCCATCCTGAAGCTGCACCTGGACCATTTGATTGCAAATATGTTTTTGATGAACTCAAAAAACTAATGGAGAAATGAGAATTGCCAAAAAATGAATCCTTAAAGAAAATTTTAGTACTTGGTAGTGGAGCTATCAAAATTGGTGAAGCTGGAGAATTTGATTATTCTGGCAGTCAATGCCTCAAAGCAATTCATGAGGATGGACTCAAAAGTGTTCTAATTAATCCAAACATTGCAACAATTCAAACTGATACGCGATTTGCAGACCAAGTATACCTCTTACCAGTAAACCCAACATATGTTGAATCCATTGTAGAAAAAGAAAGACCTGATGGAATCATGTTGGCATATGGTGGTCAGACTGCACTGAATTGCGGTGTCAAACTTGAAGAAGCGGGAATTCTCAAAAAATATGGTGTACGTGTACTTGGAACCCAAGTTCAAGGCATCAAAAATACTGAAGACAGACAGCTTTTCAAGGACCAAATGAAAGAGGCAGGCGTTCCTGTACTAAAAAGCAAGACTGTAACTAACTTTGATGATGCAAAAAAGGTTGCCGAAGAACTATCTTACCCTGTCATAATTCGTGTGGCCTATACACTTGGTGGCCGTGGTGGTGGAATTGCTCACAATGAGATTGAATTACATGAAATTGTTGAACGTGGCGTCAAGGCAAGTCTTGTCGGCCAAGTTTTAATTGAAGAATACATTGGCCACTGGAAGCAAATTGAATATGAAGTAATGCAAGATTATGATGGCAATAATGTAATTGTGTGTAATATGGAAAATGTTCTTTCTATGAAAGTTCACACTGGTGATAACATTGTAGTTGCACCTTCTCAAACAATTGATAATCATGAATATCATATGTTACGTTCAGCAGCACTACGTGCAACAAAACATGTTGGAATTGTTGGTGAATGTAATATTCAGTATGCTCTAGATTCTGATTCTGATAGATATGTTGCAATTGAAATCAATCCTCGTCTTTCACGTTCATCTGCTCTTGCAAGTAAAGCAACTGGTTATCCACTTGCATACATGTCTGCAAAAATTGGTTTGGGTTATAGTTTGTCTGAACTTGTAAACAGAATCACAAAAAGTACAACTGCCTGCTTTGAACCATCACTTGATTATGTAGTATGTAAACATCCTAGATGGGACTTTTCTAAATTTGAACTTGTAAATCGTAAACTTGGTGTCACCATGAAATCTGTTGGTGAAGTAATGGCAGTTGGTAGAACCTTTGAAGAATCTTTACAAAAAGCAATACGAATGCTTGACATTGGAAACGATGGACTTGTATTGAATCGTGCAAATGGCAAAAAATACACTGAAGAAGAAATTGAAAACAAACTTTCACACCATGATGATCAAATATTGTATAATGTTGCAATTGCTCTAAAAATGGGACTCTCAGTTGATAAAATCTACAAATTATCTGCAATTGATCCTTGGTTTATTGAAAAAATTCAAAATATCATAAACACTGAATCCAAACTCAAAGAATCTGAACTTGACGAATCTATGATGTGGGAGGCAAAGAAGATGGGCTTTTCAGACAAGCAAATTGCTAGATCCAAGGAGAAAGAACCTGATGAAATTCGTGAAATTCGCAAGAAATTAGGCGTAATTCCTTCTGTAAAACAAATTGACACCCTAGCTGCTGAATGGCCTGCTGTTACAAACTACCTCTACCTTACTTATGGTGGCCATGCTAATGACATCACAGTTCCTGTAGATGAGAAAGGAATAATCGTTGTCGGTGCAGGTCCCTATAGAATCGGAAGTAGTGTAGAGTTTGATTGGGGAACTGTCAATATGGTGTGGGGATTACAAGAAAATGGTGAAAAAAATGTCTCAGTAGTCAATTGTAATCCTGAGACCGTTTCTACTGATTATGATATTTGTACAAGATTGTACTTTGAAGAACTAACACAAGAACGCATTCTTGACATCACAGAATTTGAAAATCCAAAAGGTGTGATTACTTGTGTTGGTGGTCAAACTGCAAACAATCTAACTCCTGGATTGGCACAACGTGGAATAAACATCATGGGAACAAGTGCAATAGATGTTGATAGAGCTGAAGACCGTTCCAAATTTAGTGCTGAACTTGACAAATTACACATACAGCAACCAAAATGGCAAGCATTCTCAAATCTTAATGAAGCAAAAAGTTTTGCGCAAGAAGTAGGATTTCCTGTAATTGTTAGACCTTCATATGTTTTATCTGGTGCAGCAATGAAAGTTGTATGGTCCCAAGATGAATTAAAAACATATGTTAAAGAAGCAACAGATGTTTCCCCTGATCATCCTGTTGTAATATCAAAATTCATGTTAAATTCACTTGAAGTCGATGTTGATGGAATTAGTAATGGGAAAGAAGTTGTTATTGGTGCAATAGTTGAACATATTGATTCTGCTGGTGTACACTCTGGTGATGCGATGATGTGTATTCCTCCATGGAGATTAAACAACAAAATCATTGAAACAATCAATGATTACACCAAAAAGATTGCATTAACATTCAATGTTAAAGGTCCATTCAACCTACAATTCTTGATACACGATGATCATGTTTACGTAATTGAACTCAACATCAGAGCATCTCGTTCCATGCCCTTTGTCTCAAAATTGGTTAAAACTAACCTGATTTCATTGGCATCTAAGGCTATTTTGGACAAACCTCTTCCTAAAATACCTGAAAATAAATGGCAAAAGATTCCAAACTATGGAATCAAAGTCCCTCAATTTTCCTTCATGCAATTAGACGGCGCAGATATTGCATTAGGTGTTGAAATGCAATCTACTGGGGAGGCCGCCTGCTTTGGTGATAGTTTCTATGATGCACTATCAAAGGGGTTGACTTCAGTTGGATACAACCTGCCTGACAAAGGAACTGCTCTAGTCACTGTAGGTGGTGCTACAAATAAAGAAAAACTTTTGCCAAGTATTGCAAAGCTCAAACAATTAGGATTCAAAATTTTAGCAACAGAACATACTGCAGAATTCTTTGAAGAAAAAATTGGTGATGTTCAAATTGTACACAAGATTTCAGAACCAGAAAGAAAACCCAACATCTCTGATTTGCTTTATGAGAAAAAGATTGATTTCATCATAAACATTCCAAGTACTTTGTCTTTAGAAAAATATGTTGGAATGCTTGATGATGAATATCAAATAAGAAGAAAATCTTTAGAGTTGGGAATTCCTGTTTTAACTACTCTTGAGTTGGCAGATTCTTTTGTTAAAACCCTTGAATGGTTACAAAATAATGAAACCACAAAAGATCCTATTGAACCATATGATGTACTTGAATAGTTGTCATAAAACTTGATCAATAATTGACTCATTTCCAATAATCGTGCCATCAAGTGTGACTATTCTTGCTTTTGCCACTGATTTTATTCTGTCAATTATTGGAGAAATTGATTTTTTGTATTTTTTTCTATGAGTTGCATAAAAGTACTTGTTAAATGATGGAATTATAGTAATTTCCAACTCTCCTGATTTATTTGGAAAAATTTTTTCTTTTTCTATCTTCATTGAAACCCAAACTCTTTGTCCATTTATCACTGAATCTTCTTGAAAAAATACTGGATGAACATGTCCCATGATAATTTTATCGACATGTGAAAAATTCTCTGATGGCATTGTATGTCCATGAGTCAGCAATACATTTTCTTCAACAATTCCTGTTGAACTAATCATTGTGATGTTTTGTGGAACAAGCCTTGAAATATTTGCATCATGGTTTCCTGGCACTAAAACTACATCGCACTTTTGACTAATTTTATCAAAAAACAAAGGAATTTCATCCCATTCACTTTTTGAAATGCTTTTGACACTTGATTTCACATCTCCAAGTAGGATAACAGAGTCAGGTCTTTCCATATCAATCATTTCAGATAGTTCTTGAATTGTTTCATTTATTGTAGAATTTTTCCCAATGAAAATTTCGTTTGATGCCATACTGCTTTCAAATCCGATATGAAGATCTGTTACAACAAGATGTTTTCTGTCACCTTCCAAAACTAATGCTGGTTTTGCTGGTATGATCCTGGTCTGTAGCATCAAAGTTATACTGCAGATATCTGATTAAATTCTTGTGAACAAAGATCCAGACAGGATAGAATCACTAGTTTCAGAAAAACGCGTAAAATTACATGTTTTTGAGCCTAGTCAAAGGAAAATTTGGACTGTTGTTGGCAAGGGTGAGGAGCATTGGGTTGATCCAGATGGTCTTTACTGCTCTTGTCCTGGATTTTATTTTGGTAAATTAAACGGAAAAGAGACTTGCTATCATCTTGATTCAGTAAAACTTGCTCAAACAGAAAACAAAGTTGAAAAAATTATTTTTTCTGATGATGAATTTTCTGATTTCCTTTCAGGATTAATTTCAGATTTGTAATGATTTTTTATACGAATGTGTTAATAACTAGAAAATTTATTGTCAGATATGGACGAGGCACAACAAAATTCTGAAATTGAAAAAATTGCTAATCTAATGGTTCATGATGGTGTTTCTCCTGATGAGCAAGATCCTATAAAATTAGAAAAATACAAAAGTCAAATTAAAGAAGATTGCAATCTAAATGATGAAGATGCAATGAAATTAGTTTATGAGACGTTATTGTTTAGAAAATTAAAAAGTTCAGATTCTGGTAACCTTTTAGACAAAGGTTCTGATTTTGGTGCTGGATTTAGTTAATCTTATTCTAATGGAATAGATTCAACATCTTCCTTTGAAACACCTTTCCACAATCCAATCATGCCTTCAGGTTCTACCTCTTCAACTTTGGTTATTTGTTGAATTTTGATTTGATTTGGTGCTGGTCCTGGTGGCCATAATTGAACCATATAATCTCCTACATTGCCAACTTTTGTTGGTGCTCCCATGGTGATCTTTTCATCTGAACACCCTTTTGCAATTAAAACATCAGTTGCCTTTTGTTTGAGATCCATTTTTCCATGCAAGAAAAGAAAGAAATCCTTTTGCGTATCAATTTCTGCCATGAAATTACTAATTTTTTAAACTAAATCAACCTTTCCTGATCTGACTTCTCCCAAAAAGGGTTAAATTAGTATGGGCAAGAATTGAATTTGTGAAAATCTTCACTGTAGGAAGCAAATCATTTGTGACCAGTTTTCAGCTAGCAGGTGTTCCAGGTATAATATCTGAAACTCCTCAGAAGGCTTTGGAGGATATCAAAAAATTAACTGATGATTCTGATGTTGGATTAGTTCTAGTTAGTGATGATATTACTGAATCAATTAATGATGAGTTGACTGCATTAAGAGCTGAAAAATCAACTTTGGTATTTGCATTGCCTGCTACTGGAAGTGAAAAAACTGAAGTTGACTATAGAGTAATGCTAAAGAAGATTCTTGGTGTTTGATTTTTTTAATCTACTTATACTCAATTTTCTAATAACCAATCATGAAAACTGCATCTGTTAAAGAACCGTCTGTTATTTCTGTAAGTGAAACTGAAAACCCTTCTTTGGAATCTGGTGATGTTTTGGTTCAGATGCAAGCATGTGGAATTTGCGGTTCTGATTTAGAAAAAGTATTTGGACAATACGGACAACCTTCAATGCGCCTAGGTCATGAGCCTGCTGGAATAGTTTTAGATGTTGGTTCTGATGTAACTGAATTCAAAAAAGGTGATAGAGTATTTACACATCACCATGTTCCTTGTTATGATTGCCATTTTTGCAATCACGGAAATGAAACAATGTGTAAAAAATACTATGAAACAAATTTGTCTCCTTGTGGTTTGTCTGAACAATATGTTGTACCTGCATGGAATGTCTCCCATGGTGGTGTTTTGAAAATTTCTGATTCACTAAGTTTTGAAGAAGCTGCAATGATTGAACCTCTTGCTTGCTGTGTTCGTGCTTGGACAAAATATTCTTATCAGGAAGGTGATAGTGCGGCAATCTTTGGTGTTGGCCCTACTGGAATGATGCATGTTATGCTAGCACAAGCAAAGAAATTCTCAAAAATCTTCTGTTTTGATGTAAATGATTTCAGATTAGATTTTGCAAAAAAATTCAACATTACAGAATCTATCAATTCTACTGATGAAACAAGAAAGCAAAAAATCTTAGATCATACTGATAACAGGGGGGTTGATGTTGCCATTGTTGCAACTAGTAGTCTTAAAGCTCTTGATGATGCAATTGACATGGTCCGAAAAGGTGGTGCGGTAATGATGTTTGGCGTTCCTTCAAAAGGTGCAAAGATGGATTTGGATATGAGTAAAATCTATTCAAAAGAAATTACTCTGGTAACTAGTTATGCTGCATCTGATAGTGACACAAAGGAGGCATTGAATCTAATTGAATCTTCTCAAATTGATGTTAAACAATTAATCACACACACATACACAATTGATGATACTCAGAAAGCATTTGATCATGCACGCAGTGGTGAAAATGCAATGAAAATAATCATCACAAAATAAGAAAGGCTTAAGAAAGGCATTTCAAATTCGATGGAGTATGGATTGGGGACTCAAAAACAGATTATCTAGTATAATTAAACCACATAACAATCGCGCATTAATGTTGGCAGTTGACCATGGATACTTCCTTGGACCAACTGAAAAATTAGAGAATCCAAAAAAGGTCATTGCACCTTTGTTGAAACATTGTGATTCTTTGATGCTTACAAGAGGTGTTCAAAGAACTTCTGTTCCTGCAGAAACTGATACTCCTATGGTACTTCGTGTATCTGGCGGTTCTAGTATTATTGGCGATGATTTATCTCAAGAAGACATTACAGTTTCCATTCAAGATGCAATTAGACTAAATGCTAGTGCACTTGCAATGTCCATCTTTGTAGGCTCAAAATATGAGTATCAGACAGTTGTAAATCTTGGAAAACTAGTCAGTGAAGCAGAACAATACGGAATTCCAGTATTGGCTGTAACTGCTGTCGGTAAAGAATTAGGTAAAGATGCAAGATACCTTTCATTAGCATGTAGAATGGCTGCAGAACAAGGCGCACATATTGTTAAAACATACTATTGTGAAAACTTTGAAAAAGTTGTTGAATCATGTCCTGTACCAATTATTGTTGCAGGTGGAAAGAAGATTCCTGAACGTGATGCATTACAACTAACTTACAATGCTGTAAAGGCAGGAGCTGTTGGTGTTGATATGGGCAGAAACATCTGGCAATCTGATCATCCTGTTGCTATGATTAGAGCAACAAGAGCAATCATTCACCAAAATGCAAATGTTGATCAAGCATTCAAACTATACAAAAAATTAGCAGCCGAAGATTCTAACAGAAAACAAAAATCAAAAGGCAAAAAACCTAATCAAAACAAATCAAAAGGCAAAAAACCTAATCAAAACAAATCAAAAGGCAAAAAACCTAATCAAAACAAATCAAAAGGCAAAAAACCTAATCAAAACAAATCAAAAGGCAAAAAACCTAATCAAAACAAATCAAACAAACCACAAAATAAACCTCAACCAAAAAATAACTAATTCATCCGTTAATTTTTGACAGATGAATATGTGCAATTTTCCATGTTGGTTGCTTTACTAAAACAAAAGTTGCTCTTCCTTGAATTTCCATATGCTCTCCTGTGAATGCTTTGTTATCTACTAACATCCCTTTTTGATTTAATTCCATTGCAACTATAGCTGTTTCTCCAAATATGCTAATCTTTGGATGTTTAATCTCATAACTGTAATCTGAAATACTAACGAATCTAAGCTCTTCTAATTCTATGGTATTTTGATAATCTTTTAGATCATATGGTGGCAGATCGCTGAAACTAGAAAACTTTGGGTCGTTTAGGTGAATGTCTCTTAGAATCCCTGTATTCTTTGTAATGCCTGCCTCAAATAATGCCTCTATTACTTTGATGATCTCTTCGTTATCTGACAAAACCGTATTTCGAATATGAAAATAATCAGTTTAAGTCTTCTGTATCTTTTGGAACAAAACTACGATTATTGGTCAGATAATATTTATTAATTATAGATAGGTTGTTTTTTTGATTTCAATGAGCACAAGATTAACGATAACATTTGGCAAAGAATTGCCAGTTGTTCTCCTAACCCTGTAATGTGTGCTCAAAATTTTATCACACATTAAAATTATGGAGCGAAATTTGATGAGTAATATGGAAAATATGATTGGTGCAAAGGCCTTGATGACTGCAATGGAAAAAGAAGGCGTCAAGGAAGTATTTGGTTTACCTGGAGGTGCAAATCTTCCAATGTATGATGAATTTGCTAGATGTAATATTAGACACATTTTGACAAGACATGAACAGTCAGCAGCTCATATGGCTGATGGTTTTGGACGAGTAAGTAGAAAACCTGGAGTCTGTTTTGCCACATCTGGTCCTGGGGCAACCAATATTCTAACAGGTATTGCAACCGCACAAGCTGACTCTGCACCAATGGTGGCAGTTACTGGACAAGTCCCTACTGCAATGATCGGCAAAGATGCATTTCAAGAAAGTGATATCATTGGAATGGCTAACCCTGTTGTAAAATATGCATTTCAACCAAGACATGCTTCTGAAATTCCTGAAGTTGTAAGGAAAGGATTTTTCATTGCAGAAACTGGAAGACCTGGGCCCGTCTTAATTGACATTCCAAAAGATGTCCAACAAAACGAAGCTGAAATGACTTTCCCTGATGAATTTAAGATTCAAGGTTATCATCCTTGGACTGATCCTGATATTGTTGCAGTTGAAAAAGCAATTGACATGTTACTTCATTCTCAAAAACCTGTTATCTTAGCTGGTGGTGGAACAATCATCTCATCAGCTTTTGCTGAGTTACAATCTATTGCTGAAGCACTAATGCTTCCTGTAGTAACTACCTTCAAAGGAAAAGGTGCATTTCCTGAAAACCATCCTTTGTCATTAGGTCCTATTGGAATGCATGGACATGCAGAGGCAAACAAAATCATGTCTGAGGCTGACTGTGTTTTGGCAATAGGAACTAGATTCTCTGACAGGTCTGTTGGAACATTCGAAGAGTTTGAGAGAAATCTTAAGATTATTCACATGGATGTTGACCCTGCAGAGATTGGCAAAAACCAAACAGCACAACTAGCAGTAGTTGGTGATGTACAGACGAATCTCAGAATTATGGTTAAATTACTTTTGCAAAAAGCAATCAAAAAGACTGAAGAGACTCCATGGGTAAAACATGTTAAAGAAACCAAAGCTTACTGGGAAGAAAATTTGAAACTTCATCCAGGTGAAATGGGCGCAGCAAAAATTTTACGTAAACTCCGTGAAATCTTACCTAAAGAATCCATCATCACAACTGAAGTAGGACAACATCAGATGTGGGCCTCATTATTCTATGACGTAATTCAACCTGGAACTTTCTTTAGCTCCACTGGACTTGGTACTATGGGTTGGGGATTCCCAGCTTCAATAGGTGCCAAAGTTGCAAAACCTGATGTTCCTGTTGTAGATATTGCAGGTGATGGAAGTTTTGCAATGACTGAAAACTCTCTTGCAACTGCAGTGTTAGAAGATATTCCAGTAATTGTATTTGTATTGAATAACTTTACCTTGGGAATGGTAGCTCAATGGCAAAGAACATTCTATGATAGAAGAATGATTGGTGTAGATCAAGGAAAATATTGTCCTGATTATGTTAAACTTGCAGAATCTTACGGCGCACAAGGAATACGTGCACAATCAATGGATGAACTTGATAAAGCAATTAGAGATGCATTGAGCAGTGATGTTGCAACAGTAATTGATATTCCAATTGATCCTGAAGAAGATGTATTGCCATTTGTTGCACCTGGAACCTCGCTTAAGGATATGATCTTACCATCATAGTGATTGATCATGTGGGCAATTCTTTCTATCTTAGTTGAAAACAAACCTGGAATCTTATTCAAGGTAACGCACCTCTTTCGTGCAAGGGATTTCAACATCGATAGCATCTCTGTAGGTGTAACTGAAAACCCCGAATACTCCAAAATGACCATTACTACATACGGTGATGAAAAACAGATTGACCAGATTGTAAAGCAACTCGATAAAATGATTGATACTGTAAGAGTTGAGCGCTTAGATGAGCACAAAACCGTATACCGAGAACTTAGTATTTTTAAGATTAAACTAAGTAATGCTAATGATAGTATGGAGGTAAACAAATTGGCTAATGCATATGGTGGAAAAGTACATGATGTCAAGCAGGATTCTGTCATGGTAGAATTAACTGCAACACCTGATCAAATCAAAGCATTTGAAGAATTAGCAAAACCCTTTGGAATCATTGATGTTGCAAGAACTGGAGTTGCCGCCTTACAAAGGAGTGGGGCTGAATGAAAGTTAGAATATTTGATACGACATTAAGAGACGGAGAACAAACAATCGGAGTCTCATTATCTCCAGAACAAAAATTATCAATTGCAAAAAAACTTGATGAATTGGGAGTAGATGCAATAGAAGCAGGATTCCCAGTAATCTCTGAGGGTGAATTAAAAGCAGTAAAGATGATTACTTCTGAAGGACTATCTTGTGAGATTGCAGGATTGACAAGAACTATCAAAAAAGATATTGATGCTGCAGTTGATGCTGGATTAAATTATGTACATACATTCATTGCAACTTCTGATATCCATTTGGAACACAAACTTCAGATGACTAGAGAGCAAGCACTTGAAAAAGCAATTGAAGCAGTTGAATATGGAAAATCTCGTGGTCTTCAAGTAGAATTTTCTGCCGAAGATGCATCCAGAACTGATAGGGAATTTTTGAAAAAAGTATTTGGTGAAGTTGCAAAAGCAGGTGCTGATAGAGTAAACATCCCTGACACAGTTGGTTATTCTACTCCTGAATACATGGCACAAATTACAAAAGACACTATTGAAGCTACAAAACTTCCTGTTAGTGTTCACTGCCATAACGACTTTGGATTAGCTGTTGCAAACTCTTTAGCTGGAATTCATGCAGGAGCTGCGTGTGCTCATGTTACAATTAACGGAATTGGTGAAAGAGCTGGTAATGCTTCTTTAGAGGAACTCTCTATGGCACTCAAATGCTTGCCATATGACCAAAAGTATGAGACCAATATCAAATCTGAGTTAATTTATGATGCATCTAGGTTCATCTCAAAGACTGTGGGCATAATTGTTCAGCCTAACAAGGCAATTGTTGGCGCAAACGCATTTGGTCATGAATCTGGAATTCACACTCATGGTGTATTGAATAACCCACTCACATACGAGCCAATCAGTCCTGAACTTGTTGGAAGAAAAAGATGGCTTCAAGTTGGAAAACATGCCGGTGTTCATGGAATGAATGCAATGTTAGCAGAGTATGGCGTTAAACCAAATGAAGAACAATCAAAACAAATCTTAGACAAAGTCAAAATAATTGGTGATCAGGGAAAACAACTCACTGATGTGGAATTACTTTCTATTGCAAGTGAAGTCATGGGAGATAAAGATCTCAAACGAATTGTACAACTAACTGGATTTTCAGTATCTACTGGAATTGGAACCATGCCATATGCATTTGTGAAATTAAATATTGATGGCCAGGATCATGTTGGAACCGATTATGGTGTTGGCCCAGTTGATGCTGCACTAAATGCTATTCAAAAAGTCACTGGAAAACTTTCTGAAATCAGAATAAAAGATTATGGATTGGCATCTATCTCTGGTGGCTCTGGTGCATTATGTGAGGTTACAGTAAAAGTTGAAGATGCATTAGGAAACAAAGTTTCAGCAAAATCTGTTGGTGAAGACATTGTTACTACTTCAGTTAAAGCCGTCATTGATGCTGTTAATAGAATAATGCTCAAAAAGTTACTTCAAGAAAAACAAATTAGCTGATTATTATCATCTTTGATATTTGTAATTTCTTTTTATTTGTCATTCTGAACATAATACACTACTGAAAACCTCTCTTATTCTGCTATTTGTTTTGGTAGTTTCTATTGTTAGTACTACAACTGTATTTGCTCAAGATGATCATAATGGAGATCATGACCCAGACGGTGATGGAATTCCAGATAGTGAAGACCACTGCCCTGATGATTGGGGTCCACCTGAAAACAATGGCTGTCCAGACCACCATGATGGTGGAGATCATGACCCAGACGGTGATGGAATTCCAGACAGCATAGATAGTTGTCCTGATGATGCAGAAGATTTCAACGGTTGGTATGATGATGACGGATGTCCTGATGGACATACTGATGATGACGGAGATGGAATTCCCGTAGATCAGGATCTATGTCCTGATGCTGCTGAAAACTTTAACGGTTTTGAAGACACTGATGGTTGTCCAGATACAGATCCTCCTACCGATGAGGATGGCGATGGATACATGAGTGATTATGATCAATGTCCAACAGAGCCTGAAAATTTCAACGGATATGAAGATGAAGATGGTTGTCCAGACACTCTTCCAGCAGACTCTGATGGTGACGGAATACCTGATTCCTCTGATGCTTGTCCAAATGAATACGGAACACAATCAAATGGTTGTCCAGAACCTCTCCTTGTTGAAAATATTCCTCCTGTAATTATAGAAACTTCTTCAGCTTCAACTATTATTGACACTCCGACTGATATTCCAATAATTGCAACTGATGTTGATGGAGATTCACTCACTTTCAGTGTTACAGGTCCTCCAAGAAACGGTATTATTGAAAGACATCATTCCCTAACTAGTACTAGTATCACATATGTTTACGTGCCTCATTCAGGTTTTACTGGAACTGATTCTTTTGTTGTAACTGCAAATGATGGAATCGATACAGGTAGTATCACAGTTACCGTATCTGTTGTGACATCTGATGTTGACGGTGACGGTTACTCTGATAATATTGACGCATGTCCTCATGAATACGGAACAGGTTCTGATGGTTGTCCTCTGCAAGAAGGACCTTCAGATGAACTTCTACAGATAATGCAAAACGGACTTGATGCAATGGAAAACGGAAATTGCGATTTGGCACTAAATTATTTTGAAGATGCGTTGACACTAAATGAATACCGACATAGAGTCTTAGCTGAGATTGCAATTCTCTATCTAGATTGTTACGGAGATGCATACACTTCTTTTGATTATGCTGTTGAATCTTTATCACTTTCAAAATCTCAAAATGATCAAGAAGCAATCAACTACTTGCAACCATTGGTGATGATTTTAGAAGAAATGATTGATGCAATAGAAAATTCTGATATTATAATTCCATTTGGTTCTGCATTGCCTGGTTGTGAGAAAACAAATTCCTGTTATATTCCATATTCGTTTACTGTAAATGAAAAACAAACTGTGACTTGGTACAACCAAGATTCTGCAACTCATACTGTTACTAGTGGAGTTCCTGCAAGCGGCCATGATGGAGTATTTGACAGTAGTTTGATTTCTCCTGGAGACTTTTGGTCTTTTACTCCTGATGGTTCAGTTTCAGGAACTATTCCATACTTTTGTTCAATTCATCCTTGGATGATAGGTGAACTGACAGTACATTCCACAACTGTATCTAAGATACCACAACCTTCCAACGCTGTTAACATAAATTTTGACTCTGTAAACACTAGTGGGGGAACTGCATATATCTCAGATGTTCTCTCTTATCTTTCTCAATACGGAGTATCCATCTCCAATGTTAACCCTAGTGGCAATCTACAGATAGTTCACGACACTGCAAATTCTTTTGCTGTACAAATTCTACAGGCCTCATCTGGAAATAACGTCTTCTGGTGTGATTGTCCAAACAAACCTTATTCGTATGATGTCTACTTTGACTTTCCTTTAGATACATTTAGCTTCACTCGTACTGCATACATTAGCGCAACGTCTTCTGGTGTGGTTGTTTCTCCTTGGAGTGCAACAGCATATGATGAATATGGAAATGTATTGAGTACTGTTAGCGAGGGGCGTCTTGCGTCGTATGGAACAATTCAAGCAAAGCAATTTACACTAAACGGACCTGATATTGCAAAAGTTACATTTTCACGAAGTACTGAAAATACATCAGCAGGAGTTAATAGACCTCCTACTGACAACTGGATTTTAGTTCCAAGTAACTCTGAATTTACCACTCCAGTTACTCCATCTGATCCTTATTCTGAATACATTCAACTGGCAATGAATGCAGGCGATACAGGAAACTTTGATCAGGCAATAGACTACTCAAAAAAAGCACTCCAACACAAACCAAATGATGCTCTTGCCAATTTCATAATTGCAGGTTCATACTATTACGGATATTCTGATTACAATAATGCGCTAAATTATGCAAAAATTGCGTTAAAGTATTCAACTGAACCTGAACTGACAAGTTTGATTAAAGAAGGAATATCTGAACTTGAAGAATTGATAGATTCACAGACTTCGACTAGAGATACACAAATTCTTGATGTAACTGGAACCTGGACTGGTACTGTGGAATTTTCTGTTTGGTTTGACTATTATCCAAAGCCAGTAACATGCAGCTATATTGGAAACCTGGAAGTAAAGCTAAGACAGACTGGTGACACTGTTACTGGTTCATCAAGTTTGGATGTTACAAAAGCATCTACTCCTACTGGATGCTTCTCATGGCATGAATCATACGGATATGGACAAATTTCAGGAGAATTGTTTGCAAGTGGAGTTGAAGGAACATATGGTTC
>REGK01000026.1 GCA_003702545.1 Candidatus Nitrosopumilus sp. | reverse complement strand
ACGTACACACCCAACTCAATGTAGCCCAAGTTGGTCCAGGACTCGGTCCAGGTCAAACAGTTGTCGTTGAAGGAGAACCAATTATCAAACCAATCCCATATACCAACATCGCATATCAATCAATTATTATCGGTGTTGGATATGTCATTACGTTTGCAACACGACCCTGGCAAGTAATCTAAACCACCCCAACCTTTTCCTTTTCATTTTAAACTACTCACGTTTAACGTAAGTCCTAAAACCAAGTCTTATCTGCAATAACAAAGTAGTCAAATCATAATGTTAAATTTCAAAATTACAAAACTCGATATTTTCCAAAGTTACTTTTTTGGCGAAGTCGAATTCCGAGAAGACCCATACAAAGTAAACATCCAAAATCAAAGAAGAGGTAAAGTCATCAAGCTACCTTTTGAGATAAACCCAAAAAGAGAAAACGTCTTGGTGAGATTCTCAGGTCCCGGTGATTTGTTTGTAGAAGATTATCTCCCATACAAGGGCGAATCAGAATGGCTTGAGATTGATTCAGACGAGATTACCTACTATATTGCAGACCATCAAGACCAACTAGATATGATAGAGATTGTTTATGACTAAGAGAAAGGACTTTAAGGAATCTGGCTAGAATTATCCTATCATGATATGGCCGGGAACTGGTGATCCTTACAAGAGAAAAAAGACACTAAAGTTTCTAGCAATTACTGCAGCTATTGCAATATCAGTAGGTGTTGCAAGTAGCATAATTCAGGGCCAGTTGAGTCAAGACGATCCTCTAAAGGTCTGTATCAATGACAGGGATACTCCTTACAAAATCAAGGCAACCCTAGAGTTGATAATTGACGGCATTCCAGCTGAGATTCCAGCAAATATCAATTCTGGTCTAGATGACGAATGTCAAAGAACCATGTATACCCTAACTAATGATGGTACGATTTACGCAGAATGGGAGGATGATTTTCCATTTGAGATAGGCCACTTTTTGTGGATGTGGGATTTCCCACTAAGAGACATGGATCAGAGCAAGTCTACCATCTACGTTAATGGTAAAGAGTCACCTCACTTTATCAACCACCCACTACAGGACGGATACCACTACAAGGCAGAATTCACATCAAAGGCATATGACGAATCCAAGGATACAGACTTCCTGCCAGAGAATTAGCCAATTGCAGACTTTGTAAAAAATCAATAATTTTTGAAAAACGGCTTGAACATAGATTTCTCTAGATAATTAAAAATAATGAAAATGAAAAAGGTAGTAATTCTACCAGTATTTTCCGTTGTCTGGAATAAGACCGATACCTTCTCTTTCAAAGTGTCTGTCCAATTCGTCGACCCATCTCTCACGGTTGTCTTTGTATGCCCATCCGTGAACACGTAACCAGAATGAGATAATTCCAAGAAGGAATACAGTGAACATCATGGTTCCGAAGATGTAAATCATTACATCATAGAATAATGGATCATAGTTTGGTCCTAATTGTCCTGTTAGTGATGACAAGATGCTTAGGAAAGTTCCTACGATAGGAGTCATGTATATTTTGGCTCAATTTCTGCGATATATACATTTCTTTTAGTATCGCAAAGTACGAGATCAGTATCCACTAAGACTAGATAATAAAATAAGAGAAAAGTGAGGTATTTTATCCTCTACCCATTGCTGCGTATTTGCCAGATCTTCCTCTAATGAAGAAAGCTCCTGCAATACCACCAAAGACTGCACCTGCAATAACTGCTGCACCAACGACACCATCAGCGTCAAGATATGGAGTTCCTGAACCAGATGATGGGTTTGCTTCAGCAGATTCGATTCTTCTTCTTTGAATCTCAAGTGCCTCTTCTAATGTGTATGATCCGGTTTCTCCTGCGTCACCAACGTTACCCATGTACTGGGCAAATGCAACGGAAGCTGCACCGATGGCACCGAAGAAAAATACAGATAGCATGGTTGCTGTTAAGAGTACTTTTGTATTCATACCGTTTACCTAATCGTTTGGACGAACAGTACTTATTTAAAACTTTATTCTGAACCTCAAATTTCGAATGATGTACGAGATCAGTATAAGTAACGTTTAATTCTGTACTTTAGTGAGCCAAATCATGGGAAGAATGCATACTCACAGACACGGAAAGTCACATTCTATTAGACCAGCTACACTACGTGCACCTTCATGGATAACACAAAGTCCTGCAGAAGTTGAAGAATTAGTTGTAAAATATTCCAAAGACGGACTAACTCCTAGTCAAATTGGAATCAAACTAAGAGACCAACATTCAATCCCACTAATCAAACCAATTACAAAAAAGACAGTTGGCGAGATTTTAGAAGAACATGATTTGAAAGCAGAGATGCCAGAAGATTTGGAAAATATTGTAAGAAAAGCAATAGGTCTTCAAAAGCACCTCAAAGCAAACAAAGGAGACAGAAGAAATGTCAGATCTTTGGAATTAATTGAAGCCAAAGTTCACAGACTGTCAGTCTATTACAAAAAGATAGGCCGAATTCCAGCATCTTGGAAATATAAGTCAGTAGTAGCTCAACTAGAGTAATGACAAAATCGCTTGATGAGTCACTTTCGTTTTTCAAAGATAAAGTTTCAGATTCTATAAAATCCAAAAAATCAATTTTTGTCACAACTCACATTGATGCTGATGGATTAACATCTGGAAGTATTATTACAAAAGCCCTGATCAGAGCGGGGGCAAATTGTACTGTTAGAACATCAAAAGAGTTTAGCCAAAATGTTGTAAATTCTTTCAAAACAGATTCTCGAGATTTTCATATAGTCACTGACCTTGGAGGAGGTTTTGCAAAGAGCATGGACGAGTCATTGGGAGACAATTGGATTGTCTTGGATCACCATCAAATCCCAGATGAAGAGATAGAGAATCCAAATGTCATTAATGCATGGAAGTATGGGATCGATGGAGGCCTTGAGATTTGTGCAGGTGGAATGGCATACCTTGCATCAATGGCACTTGATGAGAAAAATTCAGACCTCTCATCAATTGCAGTAGTTTCAGCCCTTGGAGACAGACAAGATCAGGGAGAAAGAAAGTCATTTACCGGAAAGAATTTTGAGATTGCCAATACTGCAAAAGAAGAGGGACTAGTTGAGATTGACTTGGATTTATTGCTCGTTGGAAGAGAGACAAGACCACTACCAGATGCCTTGGCATTTACATCCCAGCCATTTATTGAGGGACTTACCTGGAACAGAGATGCCTGTTTGTCCCTGTTAAATTCATCAGGAATCAAGCTAAAAGAGGAGGGAAGATGGAGGGTTCCAGCAGAGCTAAACGAGGAAGAAAAGAGACAGGTCATCGAATCAATCACCAAATTTACAGCTGGCAAAAATGCCACAGAAATAATGTCAGAATTAATCGGATACACATACACATTTCCAAGAGAAGATAAGAGAAGTTTTCTCAGAGACGGAAGAGAATTCTCAACAATGCTCAACTCTTGTGGAAGGATTAGTCGTTCTGGAGTTGGAATGGCAATCTGCATGGGGGACAGAAACAAGATTCTCAGAGAAGGAGAGACAATCCTGACAGACTATAGAAAGATGATCAGAGAATACATGAATATTCTAACAAATGAGAGATGGAGAATTTCAGAAAGTGAGACATGTGTCATGGTAAATGGCGAAGATATCGTCCCTGAAACAATGACTGGAACCATCTCATCACTAATCGCAGGTTCTCCAAAGAATTCAGGTAAAATTGTAATCTTGAGAACAAAGGGAGAAGAGAACACGATAAAGTTCTCATCAAGAAAGTCATTTGGATGTAAATCAGACATCAACCTAAGTGATCTCATGAGAGCAGGAGCTGAGAAGTTTGATGGGATTGGAGGAGGCCATGATGCAGCAGCTGGTGCAAAAATAACTAAAGACAAATTAGATGAGTTTCTCAATTATTTAGAAGTAAATGTCGTTAACGTGTCAAGTCCAAATAGTTCTCAGTAACATCACAAAAGAAAAGGCAGAAACTGTCAAAAAAGCACTAGAGCCAGATAATGTAGATTTTCCAGAAGGGTTGAGCCTTGATGTTGAAAATGTTGATAACAAACTAGTTTTTAATTTTGAAAGTAAGAAGAACATGAAACAATTAATCGGCACTATTGATGAAGTAATGGACCATATCCAGCTGGCACTAAAGGTGATAGAGTAATGCTAGACCCAAAACTGCTCAAAGAAAAGCCACAGGTTATTCGAGATATGCTCAAGGCAAGGGCAGTAGAATTTGATTTAGATGGATTGATAGAATCTGACCAGAAAAGACGAGAATTCATCATAAAGACTGATGAGTTCAAAAAAAGACGAAACGAGATTGGAAATGAAATCTCTCAAAAGAAAAAGGCAGGAGAAGACGCAACACCAATTCTAGAGGAAATGAAGACAGTTTCAGCAGAACTTGCAAAACTAGAATCACAACAAGAAGAGATTGAATCAAAGTACGCAAAATTAGCATTTACAATTCCAAACTTGGTTCACGACTCAGTTCCAGTGGGACCTGATGATACTGCAAACAAAGAGATGAGAAAGTGGGGAGAGATTCCACAATTTGATTTTAAGATAAATGATCATATCGACATGTCTGAGAATTTGGACCTGGTTGATTTGGAGAGAGCAGCAAAAGTTGCAGGGGCCAGATTCTATTATTTGAAAAACGATTTGGTAAGACTAAACCAATCACTAATTCATTTTGCACTAGACTTTCTAGCAGAAAAAGAGTATTCATTAGTACAACCACCATACATGATAAATCGCTCATCAATGGAAGGCGCAGTGATTGCAGATGACTTTGAAGAGGTAATCTACAAAGTAGAAGAAGAGGACCTCTACATGATTGGTACATCAGAGCATGCAATGGCAGCAATGCACTCTAAAGAAATCATAGAAGGAAAAGATCTCCCAATAAGATATGCTGGAGTCAGTCCATGTTTTAGAAAAGAAGCAGGAGCTCATGGACGGGACCAGAAAGGAATCTTCAGGGTACATCAGTTTGATAAGATTGAACAGTTTGTCTATGCAAGACCTGAGGACTCTTGGAAGGAACACGAAAAGATGCTTGCAGTTGCCGAAGAGTTTTACCAGAAACTAGAGATCCCACACAGAGTCATGTTGTTATCTACTGGAGACATGGGAAAGATTTCAGCAAAGACATACGACATTGAAGCATGGATGGCAGGACAAAACTCGTACAGAGAAATAGTATCATGTTCAAACTGTCTTGATTACCAAGCAAGAAGACTAAAAATAAGATTTAGAGACAAGACAAACGAAGATACCCAGTACCTCCACACACTAAACAGTACCCTTGTAGCCACAACCAGAGTTTTGGTCTCAATTATGGAGAATTTCCAGACAAAGGATGGTCATATCAAAATCCCGCAGGTTTTACAGAGATACATGGGAAATCAGAAAGAGATCTAGTGACATACCCTTATATTTTGGGTTCAAAGGTCGTTAATAATTGGCACGTAGAAAAGGTAGAGTAAAGGACAAGTGGCGTGAAAAACGCTGGGTTACTGTTAATGCTCCAGATTCATTTAACAATGTACCAATTGGATACGTACCAATCACAGATGATGAAAATGCATCTGGTAGAGTTTTAGAAGTTACACTTTATGATATTCTAAAAGGAGATCCTTCACAGCACCAATACAAAATCTATTTCCAGATTGACAAAGTTGATGGAGAAAAAGCATCAACAATCTTCAAGAGATTTGAGTATTCAAAAGAATTTTTGAGAAGTCTAGTTAGACGCGGTTCATCAAAAATTAATTTCATTATCGATGTAAAAACAAAAGATGGTTACATCTTTAGAATCAAGGTCATTGCATTAACACACAGACAACTTAACACATCTAGAAAACATGCACTTAGATTAATTGCAAGAGATGTAATTAACAAACAAGTTCCAGACATGACAATCGAGCAATTTGTTCAAGCAACATGTTACAGCAAAATCAATTCAGACATTATGGCTGCATTCAAGAAAGTCATCAGAGTAAGACACGTTGGTCTTGAGAAAGTTAAACTCATCAGAACTGCTGATAAAGAAACAGTTTTGCTTGAAGCATAACCAATCAACCATAACCTAGTACAATCATGAATGACAAGATAGAGATTACAGTTGATGCCATAGTTCATGCAACTGAAGACATCTCAAAGATTTTTCAAGCCTTTGAAATTTTGGAGCTGCAAGAAGACGATTTTACCATCAATGAGACAACAGGCCATTTTGATAATCCAATTACTATGCTAAATGCAAAGATTACCAAAAAGCAGGCTCTAAATTTTCTAAAAAAACTGGTAGAACTACTCCCACAAGAACAGATTGACGAACTTGTAGATGAGATTGAAGAAAGAACAGTTGATTCGAGATTTCATATGAGATTAGACAAACAGGAACTCGTAAAGGGAAACATCACACTAAGCGAAAAGGACACAATCAAACTAAAGATTCACACACCAATCTACAACAAGAAAGATACCATCAAAACGTTTACAGAAATTTTTCAGATTGCCAACTAGATTAAATAGAATAAAACCACAATATCAACTGGGAATGAGGAAATAACAGCCGCTCCAGTCTGAGCGAAAGCATTGAAGACGCCGCGACGAACCGACCCCAAATTTTGAATCGATCAATTACTCAAAAAAACACTATTCCGTAGATATTTTCATGGTATTATTTTAAATACGGACAGACGAACCTCTTATCGTGGCAGATTACGATGTTATAATTGCAGGAGGAGGACTTGCAGGAACAATTACAGCTCAAGCTATTGCTCATTATACAAATCAAAATGCAAAGATTCTGGTAGTTGACAGAAACTCTGCAATGTTACCAGGTAGAAAGTCATTGTCTGGTTGGGTTTGCGGAGATGCATGCTCCAAAGAAGCAGTTGATTTCATGACAGAGAGAATCAAGGTGGAATGGACCAAACCAGAAATCGAACATGACGTAAAAGGTGTCATGGCATTTTCTCCAGACAAGGAAACTGCAATTCCATTTGATGGTGCAGGTTACATGTTGAATCGTCAAAAACTCCCAGAGATTCAAAATGAGAGATGCCAAAAAATGGGAATTGAATTTGAATTTGAAAAAAATCTATCAGGTTTAATTTACGAAGGTCAGCAAGTTGTAGGTGTTCAAGGAACAGATGCCAAAACAAGTGAGCCATTCAAAAAGACAGCAAAGCTTGTCATTGATGCTACTGGTGTCGCATCCATGCTCAGAAATGGACTAAAGAACTCTACAAAAGTAGAAAAGAGAATTGACAGACGAGACTTGGAATCAACTGGCAGATACATCATGTATTTTGAGCCAGGACAAAAAGATCTTTCAGAGTTTGATCCTGATTATTGTATTATTCATCTAGACCAAGACATTGCTCCAGGTGGATACGGATGGGTATTTCCTAAAGCAGACAACAAAGTAAACATCGGTCTTGGTGTTGAAAAATCACTTTTAGAAAGAAGAAACAAACGATTAGGCAAAAAAGACAATGTCGAATCTTTAATGAAAGAATATTTGGAAAGAAATACTGTAATTAAAAATCCAACACTATCACAAGACCCTGAAGACATTAACAATAACTCAGGTATCTTCCAAGTTTCAGTTAGAAGACAAAATGATTGTATGGTTTCAGGAGGTTATATGATGGTCGGAGATTCTGCATGGATGCCAAAACCAATTGATGCAGGTGGAATCGGTCCAGCATTAATTGCAGGTACTATTCTAGGAAACAATGTTGCACAAGCATTAGAAGCAAACGATGTTTCAGAAGCTGGTTTGTGGCAATACAATTTAGATTTCATCAAAGAGTATGGTTACAAAACTGCAGGTCTTGAATTGTTTAGAAGACTAGTCCAACAAATGACAAACGAGCAAATCAGTTATGGTATGAAACACTTTTTGGGAAACATGGATGTCGAGTCAATCAGTAAAGGTGAACACCCAGACTTTTCAGGTTTAGGAAAACTTGGAATGATCATCAGAGGCGCAATGAATAAGACAGTTGCAGATGGTTTGAGATACACATCAAAAGAAAACCAATGGTTAGTAGAACACTACCATAATTATCCAAAAGACCCATCTGGTTTTGATGAGTGGAATAAAACGCTACACGGAAGAATGGATGCAGCTTTTGCAAAAGTAGAAGCATTTGGAAAATAGATCTAACAATAAATATTGTCGAAATTAATCAAAACGTACTTTGAAAGAAGTACAGTATCTAGATTGGAATAATTCAATTCAGACTCTAAACAAGGCATATGAGACTGGCCTTTTTGTTCTCATTATAGGACCAAAGGGCACAGGAAAAACATCACTGGTCAGAGATTTTGCAAAAGACAAGGGAATCAATCTAGAATCAATAAATTTCAGCCTTAGAACAAGGGAGAGCCATCTAGTTGGAACCAAAACTCTCACAGATGGTACCGTGAGTTTTGATGAAGGTCTCTTGATAAAATCAATGAGAGAAGGCAGTATGTTATACTTGGATGAAATCAATTCAGCTGAAGCTGATGTTTTACTTAGATTAGATGAAGCACTAGATGACAGACGACAAATTGCATTAAAAGAATCTACAGGTGAAGTTGTAAAGGCAAAAGAAAATTGGTTTGTTGTTGCAACAATTAATCCATTGACCCACAGTGGAACAAAGGAATTACCTCCACAGTTATTGAGCAGATTCCCAGTTCGAATCAGATTAGAGTATCCACCTGAAGAAGTAGAATTGGAAATTGTAAAAAAGCATGTGTCAGGAGAACATGATTCAGAAATTATTCAAGCAATCAAACTAGCAAACACACTAAGACAAGCAGCAGCAGTCGAAGAGTTGTTTTATTCCCCCAGTCTAAGGGAGACAATTGCTTTTGCAAAGTTACTAGATAAAGGAATGGCTGCAAAGGAAGCTGCCAATTTTGTTTTTGGAAATGTGTACACACAGTGGGGAGATATAGAATATCAAAAAGTAAGTGACATCATTACCTCAATGTTTGGAAACTAAATGCAATCAGTAAAGCTTCAAAACGAATCACTAGTAGAGATTGCCACATTTCTTGTAAGACGATGGTCTGAAAGAGACAATATTGTTGTAGAAATTTCAGACAAAACAGAAACTAAAACAAGACTAAAAGAAAACAAGGTAATCCTGACGCCTTTAGAAAAAAGAGTTGGAAACGATTTTCAAAAGTACAGACAGTTTAGAACCTCACTGTGGTATGAGGCAATGAGAGTCAAGTTCTGTAAGAAAATTCTAAGCAATGATCATGCATTTGGATTCATCCTAAACACAATGGAGACAAGGCGTGTCGAGGAGCTAGGAAGAAAGATTTGGAGAGGAATGGATGATGAAATCATCTTCAATTACGCATACATGCTTGTAGCCAGACCTCAATTGCACACAGTTTACGGAAAAGCAAGGATTGTTGAGGCATTCTATCAGTACTTTATGTTTGGCGCAGTCAAGGGGGAAGTCCAGTCCAGTCATTTTGAAAAAATCAGAAAGGCAGATGCATTTGCAAAAAAAATGGTAAACAAAGCAATTGAAGAGAATCATGACACAGAGTGGCTAGAAAAAAATGTCAGTGAAATAATAAAAATTCTAGAGATTGATTCTCTACTAACAATTCCAGTATCACTGCCATTTATGAAAGCAGGAATGCCACTTTCTGAAGAAGAACTGCTACGAGTATTGAAGATAGTTTCTAAAAATAAAGAAGGAGACTTTGGCAAAGTGGATCCTTCTGCAGCATTAAGAGGTGAAGATGTAATTGACGAGTACAATGTTTTACTTGATGAAGACAAGAAGACAGAGAACAAGGGATTAATGCCTGAAGCAATTGGAATCCAAATACCAACTACAAGAAACGTAGATGAGACTGTAATCTATGACATGAGTTTGATTAATGGATTAAAAACAAAATTCAAAGAATGGAAAACAGGTTGGAAAGAGCAACATGTAAGATCAGGAGAAGAGTTTGATGAAGAAAACTACATTGAAGGAAATGAGCCATTCTTTACAGATATAAAAAAATCAATCAAAACAAAAATTGTAATACTGTTAGATCATTCATCTAGTATTTCGTCTGATGCAATCGAATACAAAAAAGCAACACTTGCACTTTGTGAAGTCTTGGCATATCTTAAAGTAAAATTTGCAGTCTATGCATTTAGCACAGAGAACAGATCAGTTGTATGTTGGTCCATAAAACCAGACAACATGAAATGGAACAATGTCACTGCAAAAAGACTAGCACAAATTGTTGCAAACGGTTCTACACCACTAGCTGAAGTCTATGACAAGATGTTTCCAACATTACAATCAAAGAGGCCAGACATTTTCTTGACATTGACTGATGGGGAGCCATCAGATCCTGATGCAGTCAGAAACATGACAAAATCACTCAAAGGTTTAGGCATAAGCATGGCTGCTCTAGGCTTGGGGCCAAATACAGTAAGGGCAACGACCATTGCAAACAATCTAAGACATTTGGGCTATGAAAAAACGATGGCAGTAAGTCGTCTAAGAGACATTCCAAACAAGGTAATCAAGATTTTAGACATCTAATGCAAAATAGGCTGAACTAATTTTCTATAGATATTTTATTGAGAAAAAATTAGCCAAATTAGAAATTGTCAGACACTCAGAATTACGATCCTGCACTGCTTGAAAAGTTTGAGCAAGAGATATGGAATCAAATTCCACATGTGGAAGGAGAAAAGATAGTTAATGCAACACCATTAGTTGATCTGACACAAGATTTGAAAGACTGTGCAAAGAGTGTCTTCAAACTAAACCTAGATGACAAGGATTTCAAAATTTACGGCAAATTTGATTCAGAATTACTAAGCGGATCCATCAAAGTAAGAGCAGCATCACATATCATTCATGAGGCAATAAAGGAAGGAAAATGTAATGGAAAAAGAGTAGTTATCGAGGCCACATCAGGAAACTTTGGAATTGCATTAGGATTACTATCAAAACTTGGTGTAACAGTAGTTGCACTTGTTTCAAGAAAATTGCAAGAAGGAGTATTCAAGGAATTAAGAAACGAGAATATCAAAATTATGGATTTAGACATGGATATTTGTCCAGCTCCGGGAATGGAGAACAAGGCAGATGAGATGGCTGCAAAAGCTACTGCAGGAAATATTCGATCACAGTTAACTGAAATGGGATTTGATCCTCAAATCTTTGACAACAACCTTGCAGAGATTGAAGGACTCTTGGCAAAACAAGACATCATTAACTTGGCAAGATTCCTTGCAGAGATTTATGATCTATTTTGTCCAAAGCAATATGACAATGAACTAAACATTGACATTCACAATACAGTTACTGCACCAGAAATTGATCAACAATTACAGGAGCTTGGTGACTCGCTAGAAGATTACGCATTGTATTGTTCATTTGGAACAGGCGGCACATCAGGTGGTTTGAGTAAATACATGGCTGAAAAATACAACAAAAAGGCAGTTCACGTAGTATTTCCTCCACTAGGCCAAGACGTTGCAGGAATCAGAACAAAATCAAAGGCTGAAGGTCTTACACTATACAATCCTGAAGCATATACAGAGCACGAGATTGATTTTGAGAATGCAAAGTTGATTCTCAAGTATATGGTCGACAAGGGATATGATATTGGGGAGAGTAGTGCATTGGAGTTGTTTGCAGCACTAGAGATGGCATACAAGGGAGAAATCAAAAAGGCAGTAGTAATGATTGCAGACGGAATTGAAAAATACAGAAAGAATTTTGAGATGATTGGAAAGGGCGGAGATGTACCAATGAAAGTATCACTAGAAGATGCAGCAGCTACTGCAGGAGATTATGATAATATTGTTTGGGTTCACACACAATACACACCTAAAGAAGAAGGAATAGAAATTATTGCAAAATCATTAGGTGTTGACAAATCAAAGATCACTGTTCCAAAAGCATCAACTATCAACAATCTATTATCAACACAACAAGTTCCTGATGAACTCAACAAAGAGTTTGACGGAACCAAAGGAAAATCATTGTTAATTTGTATGGCAGGAAACACATCACTCATGACTGCACAAGTTTTGGCAAGCAAAGGAATAGTTACCCAGAGTTTGAATGGTGGAATTACAAATTTGCCTGAAGGAAGAGGTAAGAATCCTGGAGAATACATCCAGGTAGCTAGAGAATAATTTGAAATGCCTTTCAGTATCTCAACCATTTGCTGAACTAATTATTTTAGGAAAAAAGACAATTGAACTGCGCAAATGGAACACAAATTATCGTGGAGAGTTGTTAATACATGCACCACTAAAAATTAGAAAAGAAGATGTAAAACGACTAAAGATTGACAAAAAAATTGTTACAGGGGCAATTGTTGGCAAAGTGGAAATTTATGATGTAAAAAAGTATGATTCGCAAAAACAAGTAAAGTCAGACCAAAAATTTCATTTTGCTTCAAAAAATTTCCATGACAGAACATACGGATTTTTGCTAAAGAACGCAAAAGCATTTCGAGTTCCAATTCCATACAAAGGACAACTAGGGTTGTTTGAAGTAAAACTTCCAAAAACAAAAATCAAAAACAAGGAAATTGTCACAGACATTATCGATGAGGAGTATCGATATCAATGGATTGGTCACCATTAAGACTGAAATTTTCTGAGAAATTTGACTAGTATATATAAAGGGGCTATTTAAAGACCCTCGTCATGCCTCAAACAAAGCCAATTGTCAGTGTCGAAAATGTAGTAGCATCAGCATCAGTTGACCAAAAAATCGACCTAAATGAAATTACAGAAAAATTTCCAGATACTGAATACCATCCAGAACAATTCCCAGGATTGGTTTTCAGATTAAAGACTCCAAGAACTGCAACTCTAATCTTTAGAACAGGAAAGATGGTTTGTACTGGAGCTAAATCAGAAGAGATGGCAATCAAAGCTGTAAACACTGTAGTTCAAAAATTAAGAAAAGGTAAAATCAAAATTAAAAATGATGCCGTAATTACTGTACAAAATATTGTTGCAGCAATTAACTTGGGTGGAAAGATACATCTCGAAAAAGCAGCAAGGACTTTACCAAGAAGTATGTACGAGCCAGAACAATTCCCAGGACTTATTCACAGAATGCTTGATCCAAAAACAGTAATCTTGCTATTTGCATCAGGAAAGTTGGTTTGTACTGGAGCTAAAAAAGAATCAGATGTTTACCGTTCTGTTCACAACCTACATTCAGTATTAGAAGAAAAAAATCTAATGATCTACGACGAATAGATTGACTGAAGATAATTTTCAAGAAGAAAAGAAAAAACTGACTCCAGACAAAGGATTTGATTTGATTGGAATTGATTATTTTTCAGAACCAGGAAACCAATTGTATCTAGTAGAGCATTTTGAAATGTATCAAGATGCACTGAATGCAAAAAAAGAAAGAAAAAATCCGGAAGAATATTTTGTTTTGTACAAGGGTGCAGGCGGAGAATTTTTCTGCAGATAAGCCAGAAAAATAGAACAACTTTACTATATTTTACAAGATCTCTTATCATTAGGTTTTAGATTGATGACTTTATGGCCAATAATACCAGTGATTTGATTGACAATATTTATGAAAAAACAGAGCCTGCACAAAATGACTTCAAGCCACAAGTAATTCGTAAAAGCCAAAAGGCAAAGTACCAGATTTTTGATGAAAACGAGTTCACACGGGGAAGGGAAGTTCTAGGAGACCTTATCGTACACGGAATGATAGCATCAGGAGGCACTGATATTGACTGGTTAATTGAGCATAAAGGCGGATTTGTCATTTTGGAATTCAAGGGATTTCATAATGACAAGATAAACATCGCAAAAGGCCAAATGATTGCTTATGAAAAGCTGCATGAGAAACTAAACCAATCAGCAAAATGCTATCTGTATGTTGTAGGATGTGATGACATTGATTTTTCAAACCCTGATGCAACAGTATGGGTATTTGAGATGAATCAGTGGAAATCAAATGCGATTCCAAAAAATACCAGTGACATTTACGGAGAGGATTCAAACCGACAAAACAAGTACATTGTTTATCGAGAATACATGGAAGAGATCAGTGTAGAGAAATTAAGAGATATTATTGATTCTCACTGGAAAGAGTTTGAAAGAATTATGATCTAAATGAAAAGGTGCTAGATTTTGTCTCAGCACCATTGTCTACTTTGATAGTGTATGTACCAGAACTCTCCCATCCAGGACCTCCGGCAATTGCAAGTGTTGAATATCGTCCGTCACTTTTCAGAGATAGTTGTTCTGTCCAAACAAGTTCGCCTTTTTGGTTTTCTATTGACAGATTCACTGAGCCACGAGTATCTGAAACACCATTAATTGAAATTATATCTTTGTTGTTGTAAGATGTAAAGTCGGTTTTAATCATTAGTGATTCTGTAGCTGTTTCAGTAGGGTTTTTTACAGCATCGGGGGTCACATTAGAAATCCCACTAAATGATGCAGCAACTGCAATAATTACTGCCAATGCAGCAACACCAAGACCTATCATTACTTTAGAGTTCTTTGAAGAATTAGAATAAACTCTAGGTGGTTCTTTTCTAATTGTCTGAGTTTGAATCGAAGGTTCTTGTTGTATGGTTGGAGTTTCAGGCAATACTACATCTGGAACTGTAGGTTTTTCAACAAGAGTAGGGGTACTTGGTTTTTTTCCAAGATGTTTTTCGGCTAATTTTTGAACATAATTTCTTTCAAAATTGCTGATAACCTCATTGTTTTCACAAGCTCGGCGAATCTGTTTTAGGATTCTATCATCGCCAAAGTCTTTTTCCAAAAGTGCCTTTACATCATCAAGTAGATCATCAGTCACGAGTATTTTCTCCCATAATGATTATTTATGAATTCCTTGTTTAAGATTTCGAATAACTTCTATTGAGAATAGATCTTCTGTGCTTGGATTATGACAGTTCTGATGTAGTCTTTGGCAGTAGAATCAGATACCCCCATCTGTTTTGCCCTCTGATATAGGGTATTTTCTTGAGGGTCATTTAGATAGCATTTTAGAAGATAGTTTAGTCTGTGAGATCTCTTTTCATCGCTTTTCATAAGTTTCCTTCTTTTTTGTACTAAAAAGCCAAGAGGATTATGAAATAACCTACATTGTATCATAAAATTCTAATAAATACATATGATCTTTTTTAAACAATACCAAAAAACAAATGCAAATGAAACGAATTGATGCAACTATTCAAGCAGACAAGGCAAGTGCAGTTTCTGATGCAATAAAAGACATTGTTGGTGGGTTCACCATCGTTGAAGGAAAGGGCAGAGGTTCTGGAAAAAGACAGGAGATCAGATCAGGAAGAGGTACAGGTTCATTCACTGCAGAATACAACAAAGTTGCAACATTAACAACAATAGTAGATGACTCTGTTGTAGAGAAAGTTACTTCAGCAATAGTAGATGCAGCTTATTCAGGAAATGGAGGAGACGGAATTATTACAGCTTCCAACGTAGAAAGTGCTCTAAATATTGCAACTAAAAAGACGGGTTCTGAAGCCCTCTAATCATTTTATTTTATTCAACATTATCTTATCTAGAAATTAAGCTGCTGAGAGGAGAAATTTCCTCTCAGGAGGTATCCTTTTGGAGGACATGTTTGTTGAAGGGATAGTATAGTATTGCCATCTAAGTATAAAAGCAAAGGATTTTGAAGTTACTGCTGTCCTTCAATTCCCATTAGAGTTAGTGTTGATCTAATTTTTGGAATCTTTCTAATCTTCCAAGTAATGGTTTCACGTAATGCCTCTACCTGACCAGATTCAACTTTTGCCAAGATATCATATGCACCAAATGTGCCGTGAACTTCAACAACACCTTCAATAGATTTTAGTTCTGAAATTACAGCTTCCTCAGAACCTAGCTCACAGTTTATGAGAACATAAGCTGTTGCCAATTATGATTCAACTCCTATTTTCATAATTAGAATGCAATCTCAAAATATATAAGAATAGTCCGATTTGCTTAAAAGTTCAATATTATTTTGATTCAAACCATTACAGATGTAAACAAAATTTCAAAATAAGTTTAAGATATGAAATACGCTTCACGCATGACTTTTTCTAGGTCTTGAAGATTCTTTGAGAAGGTAATTTTAGAACGCAGTTTGGAACCACCTTTCAATCCTTTTGTAAAACGCATTGCTTGACTTTTGATGTTGGCAAATTTGATCTTGTATTGATTGGTAATGTGAAGATAATCAAAAAATGAATCCAATCTATCTTTGAAAGAATATTCCTTGTATGAACCAGTCTTGAGATAATCATTAATTTGTTCAAACAAAAAGGGATTCCCCATAGCTCCACGACCAATCATGACATAATCACAATCAGTCTCATCAAGCATCATTTTGGCATCTTCAGGACTAGTAATATCCCCATTTCCAACTATAGGAACAGTAGAAATTTCTTTGAGTTCTTTGATTAATTTCCAATCTGCATTTCCCGAATATCCCTGACTGACAGTTCTAGGATGAAAGGTTATCATCTGTATTCCTTCATCTTCAGCAATTTCTGCAATGTCTTTGAAAAGAAACTTGCTTGCCTCTGTTACACCAGAACGAAATTTCAGGGTGACTGGTTTTTTTACAGCATTAACTAGAGTTTTGAAAATTTGTTCGGTCAAATTAACTTCTTGCAATAAAGCTCCTCCTGCCATCTGTTGTGTAATGTGTGGTGCAGGACAGCCCATGTTGTAATCAATAATATCAAAATAGGGTTCAACAATAGTTGCAGCCTTTTCTAACGCAAAGAGATCAGAGCCAAACAATTGAACAGAAATGGGTCTTTCTTGTTCTGAGAATTCAATAAATTCTTGAATTGTTTTCATGTTTTCTTTGAGTTGTTTTTCTTTTGCAATAATGCTGTGAATGCTAGTAAACTCAGTAACTACCAATCCAGCTCCCATCTTTTTGCATTGCAGTCTCAAAGCAGGATCACTGACTCCTGCCATAGGAGCTAGAAATGCCTTGCTGGAGAATTTTGGAAGCATGGACAAACTAGATAATTTGAATATATTTACTATTTTAAAAATTAGTTGTCAGGACAACCGTCAGTGTCTCTGTCACCATCATAATCTTCTGGATCTAGTGGACACAAGTCTTCATCATTAATGATGTTGTCAAGATCATCATCGTGAACAAATCTCTGTTGTTCTGGAGCAATGTCTGGACAACCGTCATGGTCATTGTATTTGTTCCAGGTCTCAGGTTTTGATGGACAAGAATCAATGAAATCATAGTATCCATCAGCATCAGAGTCGAATTTTGTTGGAGTTGTAGAGGCTGCAGCTAATACATCAGGACAACC
>REGK01000057.1 GCA_003702545.1 Candidatus Nitrosopumilus sp. | reverse complement strand
GAATCAACCATTGTTTTTATCAAAAATACCCATGCTCCGCTTATTCCAATTAGAATTGCAGATAATGAATAATTCAAAACATCAAATGCTATTTCCATAAACTATCTCTCTATCTCTTCTTTGATTTTTTGCATGGCTTGTTCTGTACCACTTTTTATGTGATTTTTTATCATCCCTGTGAACATCCCCATCATTCCTGTCAATTTTACATCCCACACTGTATGGAGCGTGGTTTCGTCTCCTTCTGGAATCAATGAAACAATTTTTTCACCATTTATGATACCTTTAGTGAATTTTGCGTGAATCTGTTTCATTGGGTCTAGAGTTACTTGTTGCAGACATTTTTGATCTCGAAATGCAATTGTAATTTCTCTTTCAACAATATTTTCGTTTTTTGAAATATTTCTAACTTCTTTTGTACCCTTCCAAAATTTTGGTTCATTATCAATATCTGAAACCACTGCCCACACTTTTTCTGTAGGTGCATTAATTTTGACTTTGACTTCTATTGTTGCCATGGACTACAACTAGTCTTTCCGCATTAAATATATTAGATTCCAACTATATTACAAATAGACTGTGATGGGCAACATGCCTAAAATCCAGAACAGTAACTCCAGTTCTAATGGCATTTGCCATTCTTCCGTCACAGTCAATTAATCTTTGAAAGAAAATGAAACCCACGAAATACATGCCAAAAATAGGAACCTTTGATGGTGCAAGCTTTTGGAAAAATGCTTATGCACATCAGCGTGGAAAGTTGTTGAAAAAAGTTAATGTTCCTGAAGACCAAATAATTGAATTGGTAAACAAAAAGTACATGGAACTTCCTGCACCACTAAGATATGAAATTGAAACTAGTGGTATTGATAAAAAAGAATTACAGTAATTCGAAATTCATTTAACAGGTAAAGGTTACCTTACTTCATGTCAAATGTATCATATGATGATTTTGCAAAACTCGATATCCGAGTTGCAAAGATAATCTCAACAGAACCTATTGAAGGAAAATCCAGAATTATCAAAGGTAAAATTGATTTGGGAAGTGATGATCAGCGTGATGTAATTATTGGTGGTGCTCAATATTTTCAACCTGAAGAAATTGTTGGAAAAACCGTAATTGTTCTTGCTAACTTGGAGCCAAAAAAAATGGCTGGAGTGGAATCTAACGCAATGCTTTTAGCTGCTGATGTTGATGACAAACCATTTTGGTTAACTGTTGAAGAAGATGTTCCACTCGGAAGTCCTATTAAATAATTTTAGAAAGAAAATCAAGATTCCACCACTTGTTCCCTTTTTCTAAATATGTTGTTTGGGAACTATGTTTTTCTTAATTTGATGGTTGTAATTGCAAAATTTGAATATCTTTATAACTAAAAATTTAGAAAATTAATGAAAATATGTTTGATTTATGACTAGTCATAAATCATTAGGTCTTTTTCTTCTAGTAATGCGTGTAGGTTGTTTACTGATCTGTAAACATCTGGCTCTTTCTTTGCACCTGTGCAGACAAGTTTTCCTGAGGAAAATAACAAAATGACTGTTTTAGGGTCTAGCATTCTATGAATAAGTCCTGGAAATTGTTCTGGTTCATACATACTTCTTGGCAATGTTCTTGCAGCTTGTTCTAGGTGAATTTTTCCGCCAAGATTAATTGATGCAACAATATTTTGAATTTCTACAACTGCATCTTTCTTAACTTTGATTCCTCCTTTTCGAAGTTTCTGAACAACTGTCTTTACTGCTTTTCTTGCCATCTCTTCTGATTTGGAACCAGTACATACCATTTTACCTGAAGTGAAAATCAGTGTTGCCGTTTTTGGACTCGTTAATCTAAAAACTAATCCTGGAAATTGATCAGGATGATATTCTACATCTGGAAATGTTCTTGTAATTTCATTCAAGTCCATCTTTTGATCAACCGATGCTGAGGCTACTACATTTTCGACACTTACGATAGGTTTGGTTTGTGGCATATTCGATTTTTTTGTATTCTACTATAATAAAAGCACTCGCCACATTTTCTTGCACCAGTGGGCATTTTTCACAATTTTTAGTCCAAATTTTCTATAGGACGAATGGTTTAATTGAGATCTGACGATCGTGGAATTTAGTGGATTTTACTAATTTTGATATTGACCAGTTGTTTGGAATGAAAGATGATTCTAATCCTTTGATGATGTTGATTTGGATTCTGCCTATAGTCATATTCATTTTTTATGGACAAAGAATTCAATTGTATGTCACATCTGGTGAAATAAAAAAAGGAATCAAAAAACTAGATAACTTTCGTGAAGAATCAAGAACTGAATTAATTACTTACATTAACAAACACCTGAATCCAAAAAATAATCCTGAAAAGAAAATTGATCAGTTCTTAGATTATTTTACTATTATGCCTGTTGATATGGATCCCAATGGTATTGTTGAAAAGGTTCAACATACAGTACGGTCCAGAGAAGATTATACTCGTGAACATGTGAAATCACTTTTTTCAGAAATTACTGAAACAGAATTATCCAAAGTACAAACTCTGCTTGAAATTGCATCCTCCTTGCAAATGATTCACAAAATTATTAATCATATGTTCTTAACTGCAAAAAAACAAAACAACTATCCATTAATTCTACCATTGCAAATGATTCTGCCTTTTATAATGGAGCAAGCAGAAGCGATGAAAGAAGCAATTCCTGTATTTAAAACAGGGCAACCTGTAGGTGATGGAATCGGTCCAATGGTTGTTGGAAAAATGATGTTAAATAGTCCAAAAGAACTCATATCATTTCAAACATCCCTTGCAAAAACAACATTTGAAAACAGAAATTTGTTTTTATTAAAAGCAGAAGGTCCCGGTTCAACTGTTGGTAGACCTGGTGATGCATTGCAGTCAATTGTTTCTGAAAATAAAATTGATGCAGTAATTATGGTTGATGCAGCATTAAAAATGGAAGGTGAAGATTCTGCTTCTATTGCAAGAGGTTTTGGTGCTGCAATTGGAGGTATTGGTACTGAAAAATTCCATATTGAAGAAGTTGCAACACAAAATAAAATTCCAATATTTTCTATTGTTATAAAACAATCAATAAAAGAAGCCATTACCTTGATGACAAAAGAGATTGCAGACCAAGCAGATGACGTACGCTCACAAGTTTATGAAATGATTAAAGAAAACACAAAGGAAGGTCAATCTGTGGTGGTAATTGGCGTTGGAAATACAGTGGGGGTTCCTCAATAGTGTTCTCAAAAGAAAAGATTACTGTTGCATATACTATGGAAAAATGTCAAAAATGTGGGATGAAAAAGAAAAGAAAATTCTCTGAAGGCGATGTCTTGTTTGCAGAAGTATCAAAATGCGATTCCTGTGATGGAACAACTGTAATTGATAAAATATTTGGAGAAACTCTAGAACAGTAAATTATGCTTTAGTTGTAACTGTAACTCCATTTTCTGTTGGAATAAACGTATGTTCTGCTTGAGCTACTCTTTGCTCATTTACTTCAATTAAAACTGGATATGCTTGAACTGCTTTTTTCTTTACTAAAATATTCAACAAGTCTCTTGCTTCTTTTTCCTCTCTATCTTTTGTAATCCATCTCAATGCAAATGGTAACATGTTAAAGTTCTCCCAGATAAAATCAAGTAGCTTATCTGCTTCAACATCTTTTGTTTTCTTTCTAGAGTTTATCGCAAAGATGTTTTTTATCTGTCCATTTCTTACGAACCCTCCACCATCTGATGTTGTTACAAAAGGCTCACATGCATATGCAGAATTTTCTGAAAGTGAAAAACCTCCAATTGACCAGATATTTGGAATTGATTTTCCAGCATGTATTGTATATTGTTCTAAGGAATGACCACTAAGATTTGCAATTGGCTTGTATCCCATCTGTTTTATTGTAGTCTCTATTGTTCTTCCAATATCACTTGCTTTTACTCCTGCTTTGATCATTGACATTGCATTTGCTAATCCTTCTTCAGCTGCTTGTACTAGTCCATCATATTGTGGATCGTAACATACTGTTACTGCTGTGTCTGCAATGTATCCATTAATCTGTGCACCAAGATCAATTTTTATCAAATCTGTATCTTTGATGGTAATTGGATCATTTGGTTCTGCAGTGTAGTGAGCTGCAACTTCATTGATACTGGTATTTACTGGAAATGCACATTTTGCTCCACGTTTTCTAATTTCATCTTCTACCCATTCACAAATTTCATAGACTGTTTTTCCAACCCAGTCTTTAACTCGAACCATCTCTCTTACTTCAGATGCAATTTTTCCTGCTTTGAGGTAGTCTTCTATTTGCACGTCTTTGATCCTTTGTGTGCCTTTAAAATGATTATCTGTGAAGCTTAAATTGGGCAACTTTTAGGATTTACTGGGATCGTGGTCTAGCTTGGTATGATTCTGCGTTTGGGACGCAGAGGTCGCGCGTTCAAATCTCGCCGATCCCACCATTATCTTATTATCAAATTAATTTCTACTAATACTGCCCGAGCAATGAGGAAGAGTTAGAGTAATGACTTTGATATGAAGTAAACTAATGGCTCTGAGCTCCGGCATGTTTTTATCAATTCTTTGAGGTTTTGTTTTATTGAAATTTGAGAGACGCGATATCATTTTGATTGCAGGACTTTTGCTTTTCATGATTGGATTAATCCCTTTCATGAGTCCTGCATATGCTGTAATTATTGTAATTCTCATGTATTTTGGAATAAA
>REGK01000056.1 GCA_003702545.1 Candidatus Nitrosopumilus sp. | reverse complement strand
GAGCACAAGAAGTCAGAGCACTTGCAGGAATTGTAGGTAAAGCAGGACTTACTGAAATCGATTTGAAATACATGGATGTTGGTGATGTCTTTGAAAATGAATTCCTCTCACAAGCAACTGATGAGAACAGAACAATTGAAGAGACATTAGGCATCTTATGGAAGATTGTATCTAAACTACCAAAGAACGAAATTACAAAAATCAAAGATAAGTACGTAGACCAATATTACAAGGAAGAGTAACAAAATGTCATTTGGACAAAATGTTGCTGCCACAAAAATTGAACTTTTCAAATACAAAAAATCAAGCCAAGTAGCCGTAATGGTGCAGAAAATCCTAGATGACAAGCGTAAAGTCCTCCTAAAAAACATCGAAGAGATGATTGAAGAAGCCTCAAAAGCTAGAGGTGGAATCTGGGAGCCACTCCAAGACATCTACAGTTCTGTAAATGAAGCATACTTGGCATTGGGTTCTTCAACAGTAGACTCTGTTGCCGAATCAACTCCATCTGTAATGCAAGTAGATGTTAATGTCCGAAGAGTCGTTGATGTGAAAATCCCTGCACTGACTGTTACTGAAAAAGATACAAAATCAATGCCATATGGCTTTGCAGATACAAACTCTTCAATTGATAGAGGTGCAAAACAGATCAAAGAACTTTTGCCAAAAATCTGCAAAGCAGCAGAATATGAAAATTCTATTTTCAGTCTTGCAAAAGCATTAGAAAAAACTCAAAAGTTGCTTAACGCACTTGAGAATGTAATTATTCCTCAATATCAACAAAAGGTGAGATTCATCATTGCTACTCTTGAAGAAAGAGAAAGAGAAGAATTCGCAAAGTTAAAAAAAGTCAAGGCTAAGATGGAGAGTAGATAAAATGGCTAAAGAAGAGATCAAAAAAATTATTGAAGATTCAAAACGTTCCCTTGAAGCTGAACATGAAAATTTTTCAAAGTCTGTTAAAGACGATCTAAGTTCTTTCAAAAAGAAAGCACTAGAAAAAGTATAATCCAATCTCACCATGATTTAAATATGGACTTTGATGAGGCACAACATCCATGAAAACTATAGTCTTGTTACTTATGGCAGCAGCTGTAATTTCTATTTCAGGATCTACTAGTATTGCATATGCAGCAGAAGGAGATGCAGCAGCAAGTTCAGACTCTTTGAAGATTCTCGGTGCTGGTCTAGCATTCGGTCTTGCAGCATTTGGTGCTGGTATTGGTCTAGGTCAAGTAGGTGCAGCAGGTCTTGCAGTCATTAGTGAGAACCCAGCTTTACAATCTAAGGTGTTCATCTTCGTAGGTATGGTCGAATCAATCGCAATCTACGGTATAGTTATGATGTTTATCATCTTAGGACAGTAGTCCTAAACAAAATATTTTTCAATTTTTATAATTTTTTTAATTATATTTTAGCTGGTTTACATCTAGAACTCTAGAACAATATCTACATTTGAGAACTCGTCCTTCTTTGTCAATAACATCCATGATTGATTCTATACGTTCAGTACTGTTTGTGACACAATCAGGGTTTGAGCATCGAAATATCCTGTCAATCTCATTTGGTAGTGAAACTCTTCTCTTCTCTACCAACTTGTAGTCTTTGATTATGTTGATGGTTGCTTTTGGTGCTATTACAGCCAACTTGTTAGTATCATCATCTTTTAGAAACTTGTTTTCAACTTTGATGATGTCTTTTTTCTTAAATTTGCCACTTGGAACATTAAGGGCTATAGTAATTAGACTTCCGTCACTGCCATCAATTCTAAGGGCATTGAGTACCTGAATACCTTTACCTTCATCAATGTGGTCAATTACAGTACCTTCTTTGATTCGTCGAACCATAAGTTCGGACTGCTCCATCAGAATACTTTGTATACCCACCTGTATATATCATTGAGAGAATGAACGAGTTCTACCAAAAAGACATAATCTCAATTAAGGACTTTAGTAAGGATCAACTTGAAAAAATCTTTGAATCAACTGATAAAATCATCTCTCTTAATCCAATTGATAGAAGGGAAATTTGTAAGGGCAAAACTTTGGGATATCTGTTTTATGAGCCAAGCACCAGAACTAGACTAAGTTTTGAAGCTGCAATGGCATCAATTGGAGGCAACTCTTTGGGAATCTCTGATATCACATCATCTTCAACTCAAAAAGGAGAGAGTCTTGCAGACACTGTTAGAATAATCTCTATCTATTCTGATGCAATGGTTTTGCGACATCCTCTAGATGGCTCTAGTAGATTTGCAGCTGAAGTTTCAGACAAACCCGTAATCAATGCTGGTAGTGGAACAGAAGAACATCCAACTCAGGCAATTCAAGACTTGTACACAATCAAAAAAGAAAAGAGAAAGATTGATGGACTAAAAATTGGAATTGTTGGTGACCTAAAATATGGAAGAACCGTTTACTCGCTTTTGCATGGGTTAGGAAACTATGATGTTGATGTTAGATTAATTTCCCCTGAATCACTAAGGATTAGATCAGACTCTACTTATGAAATTAAAAAGAAATTGGATTACACTGAATCAACTAACATTGAAGACCACATCGATGATCTTGATGTCTTGTATGTTACAAGAATTCAAAAAGAAAGATTCCCTGATGAAGAAGAATATCTCAAAGTAAAGGGAAGCTATGTTGTTGGATTGGACTTGCTACAACAAATGAAAGATGATAGCATAATTTTACATCCTCTTCCAAGAATTGATGAAATCTCAACAGACATTGACAAAACAAAGAATGCAAAATATTTCCAGCAAGCTGAATATGGAAAGTACACTCGTGCTGCACTGTTGGGCTTGACACTAAATGAGAACGGATTCTAGAATCCGTATTCCATATATCTGGAGACGTTTGAACATCTTTGTTGGCAGAAACTAGAGTTATTCCAATTTTTCCATTGGATTTGGTCTTATTCCCTAGACAAGAACTCCCTTTGAGAATTTTTGAGCCTCGCTACAAGCAGCTAGTTGATGATTGCATGCTAGGTGATGGCCAGTTTGGTGTCTGTCTGATTGATGAGACAAATTCTGTTAGTGGTTGGAACTCTCCAAAAATGGTTGGAACCATGGCAAAAATTACAAAATGCTCAGACGTTGAAATGGATGGGCTACAACTCCACATTGAAACACTAGGAAGAAATTCATTTAGAATTAAAAAAATTATTCCACCCTCAATTCCTCAACCTGAAAACTATGATCCACTTTCAGTTGAAGGCCATCAACAAATCTCTGAGATACATGAAAAAATTGGAACTGAAGCAAAAATGTACATTCAAGCTGAAGTTGAAATGATTCCTGAAATTGATGAGAACATTTCATTAGAACAATGGGAAGAACTAGTGGCCTTGTGGAAGAAGAAGATTATCCAACAGGCATTACCTCAAGTAGTTGACCCTCATTCACTAGAACATGTTTTAGAACAGTACTATCTTACAACTGACACTCCTACAATTGATTACATCTATTCGCTTTCTGCACTTGGAGCAAAAGATCCTAATGACTTGCAGCCAATACTAGAGGCTACAACAATGGGTGAATTGATTCAAAAGGTTGAAGAACTATTGACAATAAAATAACCTTTGGTGAGATTTGAGATGATGTCAATTTCTAAACTCTCAATCCTGGTATTGGCAACATGCTTGCTGTTTCCAGCTAGCAGCGTTTATGGTCATGGACTGGGAATTGATACAATATCCTCTGTAGATGTTGCTGGAAAAGAAATCTCAATTTCAGTTGAGATGCCAATGTACTTTGAAAATGAGCAAGAACAAATTACAATTACTGCAACTGATAAAGAGACAGATGAACCTGCAAAAAATGTAACATTTCTCATTGGATTGTTCCATAGCAATGAGATGATTTTCAGAAATTATTTTTTCACAGAAAATGGCGTTTTACCAATAACTGTACTATCACAGCAAGGGTATGATGATTTTGTAATTAATGGAGAGCAAGACTCGCTTCTAGGAGCCTATCATGGAACCGAATCGTCCCCAATAGAGATTGCAGGTCCTGTCTTTGATGCAGGCGGACTATTCACTTTTGAAATTGAGGTCAGAACCATTGATGAGCCAACTAATATCATTGAAGATTCAAGCGTATATCGTGCAGATCTGACACTCGTTGAGACCACTTCTCATCCTCAAGAAGATGCTGAAGGAAATGGTGTGGAATTTAGAATGAAATCCTATTTTGATCAAATTCAGAATTTTCGATATGATCCTGAGGCTAAACAAGTAACTTTTGAGATGCCTTTTGATTGGAGTGAGGATAGCATGTCTCACGTACCAGTTGTGCACGAAGAAGTACATTTTCCAAAACAGTTCATTGAATTTTTGAGCCCTAGCTATTCTGGATATGCAAATGGAATTGAACTGTTCAAAGCTTCAGTATCAATTGATGATTATACAGAAGAAGATGAAAGAATAGTCCACTTTGTTTTGTTGCAGGATCACCTACGATTCATAAAAAATGAGATGAAAAAAAATGATGAGCCACTTCCGGACAATATTGTTTTTACATTAACTACAAATGAAAAAATATCATTTCCATTAGAGGCTTTTACAAAGAGTGAAGATTTCAAAGTAAATCTATCATGGGATCCTATAGATCTTGAACCAGGAGTTGAAACAAACTTTGTTTTTACTATTAGGGATGGAAGAACAAATGAGCCTTTGAGAAATTCTGATTATACATTTGTAATTCTTCAAAATGGAGAGGAACTACACCGTGTCTCTGGAACAGCAACAGTAGGTGGTGAATTTGAAAAATTCACCTTTGCTGAAGACCAAACAGGTCCTACAACAATCAAATTTGAAAATATTAGAAACACTGGACAAGATACTGAATTTGGAATTATGGTTGCACCTGAATTTGGTACTGTTGCAATTTTGATACTTGTTGTTTCTCTAATTG
>REGK01000002.1 GCA_003702545.1 Candidatus Nitrosopumilus sp. | reverse complement strand
AAGAAGAAAGTGTGCATTTTGCACCAGAATCAAAAATTCCAGCAATGTTAGAAAAGACAAAAACAGAAACGCCTGAAACAGTAACAGAGGCTCCTGCTGAAGAGAAAGTTGAGGCTCCTGCTGAAGAAACAAAAGATGAAAGTTCTTCAACAGAATGATAGAATAATTAGGCTTATCAGTAAATAACCCCCAATTATCAGGTAGAATAGTTATGTGTTCAATTATCGGTTATAATGGAAAAGAATCTGCAGCACCCATAATCGTCAAGGGACTAAAAAGGATGGAGTATAGAGGATACGATAGTGTCGGAGTAGCAACAGAATCCGAGAACCAAATTGGATTAAAGAAAGGAACTGGAAAAGTACAAGAGGTTAATTCAAAAGTCCAATTAGAAACACTACCTGGAAGAGTCGGAATTGGTCATACCAGATGGGCAACTCATGGAAAAGTAACAGATGTAAACGCCCATCCTCACCCTAGTAGTTCAGGAAAAATTGCAATTGTTCATAATGGAATAATAGAAAATTTTGAGGAGTTAAAAAAAGAATTAGAAAGTGACGGATATAGTTTCAAAAGTGAAACAGATAGTGAGATAATTGCAAATTTACTACAAAAAAATTATGAGCAAACAAATGATGTGAAAGGAACAATTCTAAAAACAGTTTCTCAATTAAAAGGCCATTATGCATTTGTTGCAATGTTTGAAGACGGACAATTAGCAGCTGCAAGATTTCATGAACCATTAATTATAGGATTAGGACAAGACAATTTCTTTTTGTCAAGTGATGTTTTGGGATTCATTGAATTTACTGATGATGCAGTTTACATGGAGAATGGAACTTTTGTAGTAGTAGATAAAAATAAATTCCAAATTTCAGATTTCAATGGGGAACAAATTGGATATGCAATTACCAAAGTTTCAAAAGAATTTGGAGATGCATACAAGGGGGATTATGCGCATTTCACATTAAAAGAAATTTACGAACAACCTGAAACAATTCTCAAAGCAGGAGAAAAAACAAGTAGTGAAATCGAAAAAGCAACAGATTACATCAGACATGCAAAAAACATCTACATTACAGGAAGTGGAACAAGCTACAATTCAGCATTAATTGCAAAGCAAATTTTGTCAAAATATGTGAAAATCAAGGCTGAGCCAATCATGTCTAGCGAACTTCAATTTGATCCAAACATCATTGAAGATAATTCCATCCTCATTGCGATGTCTCAAAGTGGAGAGAGTGCAGATGTTCTAGAAGCAATTAAAATCGCAAAAAATGCAAATTGTAAGATTATTGCGATTGTAAACATGCTCACATCTTCACTTGCAAGAGAGGCAGATGTAGTAATTGGTTTGAATTGCGGTCCAGAAATTGGAGTGGCAGCGACAAAAAGCTTCACATCACAACTTGTTATTCTGTACAAGATTGTACAAAAACTAAGCAATAATGATATTACAATTAATTTTGAAGATTTTGCAAAATCAATTTCAAAAACATTGGATAATCCAACCAATATTCAAGAGATAGCAAAAGAATTGAAGGAAGTTTCAGATATTTACATTCTAGGACGTGGAATCAATTATCCAATTGCAACAGAATCTGCACTAAAACTCAAAGAATTGACATACATTCACGCAGAAGGAATTGCAGGAGGAGAATTAAAGCATGGACCTCTTGCATTGATGGATTCCAAAGTGTATGTAGTAATTCTGAATCCTAATGATTCAACATATTCAGATACTCTAACTAGTGCAAGAGAGATTAAAGCTCGTGGTGCAAAAATTATTGGGGTGTCAGATGTAAAAAGCGATGTTTATGATCATTGGATTGAAATGCCAAAAATTAATGAGGTGTTATATCCAATTTCAGAGATAATTCCAATTCAATTATTATCATATTATGCAGCACTTGAAAAAGATGCAGATCCGGACTATCCAAGAAATCTTGCAAAATCAGTTACAGTCAAGTAAACAATCTTTGGTATTCTTTTTCAGCTAAACTCAAAAAAGTTTCAGAGTCATTACCAGTTTTTAGCATTGAAGAAATAATACTACCACCTGCTCCAACTCCTTCTTTTGCAAATCCTTCAGAAAATGCCTTTAGGCCAGAAAATTTAGAATTTTTCATGCCTGGATCTACAGAAAGGATTGGAATGTCTGCAATATCACGAACAAGTTCTTTGAAGTTTGCAGTTTTGTCATTTGTAATGTAAGATGTGGTTCCAATTGCAGTATTTTCTGCATTGAATCCAATTTTTGATGCAAAAGCTAGAACTGCAGCCATTTGTGTTCCACCTGCCAACATTACTTTAGACACACTAGAAGCAGAGCTTATCATTCCAGCAACAAACGGAATCATTGGGTCACCGATTTTTGCAACAATACTGTAAGGGTGTTCTGAATCAATTCTTTCAAGTGCAGATGTTACAATTTCATTTTTTAATTGAACCGGATTATCGGGGATGCTAGAACTAACCTTTGCATTATAATCTAATGCCTTTAACAATGCTAGTGCAGTAGTTGTTCCGCCAGGAATACATTCACCAATCATCAAACAATCAGTTAATGAGGCTAAACTTCTTCCAAGAATTTGTCCATATTCAACAGCATGGGAGACTATAGTATCAGTCATTGCATCTTGAACTGAAATATTTTTTCCAAAAGGCAAACCAGATTCAATAAAAGGCAATTGAGGTGCGATTTTACTTCCAGCATTGATTGTCAAATGAGGAATACTTGCAGATTCAAGAGCAGTTTTAGTTAGCAGTCCAGGAGTAGGTTTTCCATCAGGAGTCATTGGGATTTTATCAATAGTTTTACAATATCCATAATGGAGGTATTCAGCATCAGCCGGAGGAGTATACTGAATTGAATCCTTGTCAGCACCTGCAAAAGTTATTCCAGGAATTTCAGAAGTTTCAGTATAGGATATTACAAATGAAAAAAGAAATCTTCCAGAGTTTACAGAATCAATGAAATTTTGAGCAAGTTCAACATTTCCAGATAATTCAAAATCGTCCAACAAATCACTACCCCATCATATCAAGAAATTGTTGCTCAGTTCTCTTTTGCATCACCATATTTGTGATCTTTTCTTGTCCTATAGTAGAGGTCTCTTTGTGACCATAATTATGTCCACAGTAGAGGACCAAATTATCATCTAGAGAATAAAGAACATCAAAGAGGCTATGATACAGTTCTTTTGCACTACCACCAGGTAAATCAATACGACCACAATTTCCAACAAACAAAGTATCGCCTGAGAAAATTTTTCCATCACCTATCAAACAAATACTATCCTTAGAATGTCCAGGAGTGTGAAGTACTTTTAATTTTGAATTTCCGAATGCTATGGTATCACCATCTTTGACGGTAATGTCATGTTTTAATTCAGAATTTTCATGTTGAATGATTGGAGCTTTAGTAGATTCTGCCATTGCTTCATTTCCAATAGTATGATCAAAATGATGATGGGTGTTTACAATGTATTTTATTTTCAAATTATTTTCTTTGATTAGCATTTCCAACTCAATAAGATCCCAAGATGGATCAATTATGATAGATTCGCTAGTATCCTCATCAACAACAATGTAAGAAAAATTTTGCATGTTTCCAACTTGGATTTGATGAACTATCATAAAATTCCCTCCTCAGCTTCTGGAGGAATTCCAATTTTTTCTGCAAACAACTCACCAGTCAAATCCTTTCTTTTCGGAATCCCTTGTTTCATTTTGTGGAATGTTACAGTCATATCACATTTCGTAAAGATGTTTGCAGTTTGCCCTGTTTGAGGATCTAGTCCTGATGGGACATCAACAGCAAACTTGTAACAATCAGTTTCATTGATGTAATTGATTGCAGATGCATATGGTTCTCTTATTTCTCCAGAGATACCAGTTCCTAAAATCCCATCAACAATTACATCAGGTGTAAAAGCAAAATCAGTTGAACCCCCAGTCATTAGTTTTACGGAAGGCATTTTTTCTAAAATTGACCAATTCCAGTTACTCTCTTCAGTTTTGATATTTTCAGGATTTCCAAGAAGCATGACGGTTACTTTAGCACCATATCCAGCAAGATGACGTGCCATCACCAATCCATCACCACCATTATTTCCCATGCCAACAAAAATCAAAATATTTTTTGAATTCACACTTCCAAGTTTTTCAACCAATCTCTTTACTGCAGCAGCACCTGCATTTTCCATCATGAATTTTTTTAAAAAGCCCATATCATGACCATTGTTTTCAATATTGTACATTTGATCAACAGTTATTTCCATAATTAACGTGAGAATTATATCCAAAATAAGAGTTTAGAAAACGGCTTTATCCGGGTTATTACAAACACCTAACATGACATTAAAGAATGTAAAACCATCACTGAATAAAATTTCAAAAACCTTAGGAGGTATTCAAGATTCAAGAGAATTTTTATTAAAAAATACCAGAGAAGTAATTGTTCTTTGTAGCAGATCAATAATTGCAGTTCACAAAAACGATACAAAAACAGGAAAAGACAATCTAAGAAAAGCTGAATCACTCTTAAAAAAATACAAGAAAAAAGCTACAGGGGATCTCAGAAGATATATCATTACACCTGAACAGGAATTTGTGGAAGCGGCATGTCTAATTGCAGTTGTAGAAAAAAAAGAAATTCCATCAGATAAAAAGTTAGGAGTTATGCCAGAATCATACGTTTTAGGATTACTAGATTGTATTGGAGAATTAAAAAGAATGGTATTTGACAAAATCAGAATTGGGGAGATTGATGAAGCTACAAGAATTTTCGAGGTAATGGAAAATTTGTATCTACAACTTTACACTTTCTCAATGTACGATAAAGTTGTAAAGGAGGCTAGAAGGAAAATTGATGTAAATCGAATTTTAGTAGACGATGTTAGATCTGCAATTACGGAAGAAAAGAGAAGAACTGAATTAATTAAGACACTCAAAAAATTTGAAAAGTAGTTTTCAAAATTTGTATGCGGGCGATGGGATTTGAACCCACGAACTCCTGAGAGACTAGCCCCTCAAGCTAGCGCCTTTGGCCAGGCTGGGCGACGCCCGCAAAGAAATTTCCATGTATGGTTTTTATAATCCTTGATTACTTTTTCGTTCGTATGTTAATTCCTGTTAGATGTTTTACATGTGGAAATCTAATTGCTGATAAATTTGACGATTATCAAAATAAAATTAAATCTGGAGAAGATCCAGAGAAAACTCTAGATTCTGTAGGAGTTGAGAGATACTGTTGCAGAAGGATGTTACTAACTACCGTTGAAACAATTCAACAAGTAATTCCATTCTATGAAGCAATTCAGAGAAGAAAGCAAGAAGTTCAATCTGAGTTAGAATAACTTGGCCAAGATCACTTCAATTGAAGGACGTGTTCTATACAATAGTCGTGGAAGTAAAACAATCGAAGTAGATGTTGAATCGGATGGAAAATTCTTAGGAAGAGTTTGTGCTCCATCAGGTGCAAGTGTTGGAAAATATGAAGCAGTTAGTTTCCGTAATGGAAAGCCTGAAGACAGTCTTCAAGTTTTAAAAGAAAATTCTCAAAAATTTATGGGGTTAGAGTCATCTGATCTTAAAGGAATTCATGATACTCTGAAAAGTTTTGATAGTTCATCAAATTATTCAGAAATTGGCGGAGCACTTGCTTTTGCAGTAACTATTGCATCCATGGAATCAGCATCAAAAGCAATTGATGAACCATTATTCAAAACACTATCAAACGAATCATCATTCAAATTTCCATTTCCTTTAGGAAATATCTTAGGAGGAGGAGCTCATGCAGGACCAGGAACACCAGACATCCAAGAAATTTTGATTTGTGCAACAGGTGCTAAAACTATCGAAGAGGCAATTGAAACTAACTTAGCAGTACACAAAGAACTACGTAGTGTTTTAGAAAAAGAAGACCCTAATTTTACAAATGGAAGAGGAGATGAAGGGGGATGGGCTCCAAAATTAGAAAATCAAAAAGCATTAGAGGTTTCTGCAAAAGCTTGTGAGAATTTAGGATTTACTTTAGGAAAAGAAGTATCATTAGGAGTTGATTTTGCATCATCAACACAATGGAACGAAGAAAAATCAAAGTATGTTTATGATAGAGCAGGTTTTGAAAATTCAACATCAGAACAAATTGATTTTGCAGCAGACATTATTGAAAAATTCAAATTAATTTATGCAGAAGATGCAGTTCATGAAGAAGCATTTGAAGACATGTCAGAATTAACAGCCAAATTTCCAAATACTTTGATTACAGGAGATGATTTGACTGTCACAAACAAGGGGATTCTTTCAAAAGCCATCGATAAGAAATCATGTAATGCAGCAATTTTGAAAGTCAATCAAGCAGGAAGTCTTTATGATGCCCTAGAATTTGCAAACCTAGCAAATGAAAACAATATCAGATTAATCACATCACATAGATCAGGTGAATCAGTGGATTCACAAATTTCCCACATTGGTCTTGCAACAAAGTCAAAAATGCTTAAAGTTGGCGTTGTAGGAGGAGAAAGAGTGGCAAAATTAAATGAATTATTACGCCTATCAGAGCATGATTTAATACGCGGTATGGCAGAGGTTTAAAATCGCTATGAGCCAACAAGCAGAAACAACAGACATCAAAAAGAAGATCCTATCTACAGGAATTAGAGTAGGTACTCAAGTTAAGACAAAATTCATGAGACCATTCATCACCAAGGCTAGCCCAGAAGGACTCTACATGCTTGATTTGGATATTACATTAGACAGAATTAAGACTGCAGCCAAATTTATCAACAGATTAGGAGTTGAAAATCTCATTGTATGTTCAGGCAGACAATATGCAGAGACACCAATTGAAAAATTCTGCGAGACATTAGGTTCAAAGAAATTACTTGGAAGATTTATGCCAGGAACCTTAACAAATCCATCATTACCATATTACATTGAACCAAAATTAGTTTTAATTTCAGATCCTCAAGTTGATGAACAAGCTGTTACAGAAGCAACAAATGCAGGTATTCCAGTAATTGGAATTGCAAATACTGATAACATTACATCAAATCTTGATGTAATTATTCCAGCAAACAACAGAGGAAGAAAAGCACTAGCAACAGTTTACTGGTTATTGGTACGTCAAATTCTCATTGAAAAAGGAGAATTGAAAGAAGAGGATCCAATGAACATCGAAATTGATGATTTTGAAACAAAGATTACCGAAGAGGAAATCGAATAAATAAATTAAAAACCTAAAGTGTTTACTTGAAATCTAAAGCATCTGCTCCTGGAAAAGTGATTCTTTTTGGAGAACATTTTGTTGTATACGGAGTAAAAGCAATTCTTTGTGCAATTAACAAAAGAATCACAGTCACTGCAGAAGAAATTCACGAAAAAAAGATTTCAATCAAATCCAATATTGGAGAACTTGAATTAGAACCAAACAAACCAATTTCAGAAATTAATTCACCATTAAAGCCATTTTATTATTTAGCAAATAAGATCATTCAAGAACAAAATTCTGGAATCAAGATAGAGGTGGAATCAGAAATTCCATTAGGAGTGGGCTTAGGTTCATCATCTGCTTGTTGCGTAGCAGGAGCAGCAGCAATTTCAAAATTATTTGGAAATATTTCAAAAGAAGAAATTTTGAAACTTGCAATAGAGGCAGAAAAAACAATTTTTCAAAACACATCAGGTGCAGATTGTACAGTTTGCACTTTTGGAGGGTTAATGGAATATAATAAGAAAAATGGATTTTCAAAAATAGAATCTGAGCCTAATTTCCATCTAGTAATAGCAAATTCAAATGTAGAACATTCAACAGATAGTGTTGTTGCAGGAGTAAGAAAATTCAAAGAAAGCAACGAAGAGGAATTTTCAAAATTATGTAAAAACGAATCGGATCTTATTGAAAGTGTCTTAGAATTATTGAAAGGAAATAACATCAAAGAACTTGGTCAAAAAGCAATTCAAAATCAAGAATACCTAGAAAGAATTGGAATTTCAAATGACAAACTCAGAGATATGATTCAGATTGGCCAAAAATCATCATTTGGGGCAAAAATTACAGGTGCAGGTGGAGGCGGATGCATTTTTGCTTTGACGGATGAATCAAACTTAGAAAATACAATAAAAGAGTTCAAAGAAAAAAATCATGAATGCTTTTCTGTAAAGATCGATTTCAAAGGACTGGATACTTTTTAATTATATAGATAGTTTGGACAAACATGATTCTGATAAAATTAGGTGGTTCAATTATCACAAATAAAGAAAAACCACTATCGGCAAGAAGAAAAACCATTGACAATCTTGCAAAGAGTCTAAAAAAGATTCAAGAACCAATTGTAATTGTTCACGGAGGAGGTTCGTATGGGCATTATTGGTCTGTCAAATATGACATGCACACTAAAGAGAGAAAATATGATTTGAGAGGCGTTGCAATTGTAAAAAATTCCATGATAGAGTTAAACAAGATAATTCTAGATTCATTTCTAAAAAATAAATTAAATCCATATTGTCTTCCACCTACAGATTTTATGACAGGAAACAAACCAATAACAAAAAAAGTAAAAGAAATTGAAAGAATTGCAAAATCAGGTTTGATTCCAGTTACTTTTGGAGACGCACTTTGGTATGGACAAAATAAGACATTCATTTTATCAGGAGACAAAATAATGACGTATCTTGCAAAAATTCTAAAACCTAAACTTTGCATTTTTGCATTAAATGAGGATGGAGTCTACTCGGATCTTAAATCAAAAAAGCTGATTCACGAACTAAAAGGTGAGCGTCCATCAATTTCTGAAAATAAAATGGACGTAACAGGTGGAATGACTAGAAAAATAGAAGAAGCCTCAAAAATTTCAAAGATGGGAATGAATGTATTTTTTGTGAACGGTAACAAACCAGAAAGGATAGTGAAAGCGGTTAAAAATAGGAAATTTGAAGGAACAATGTTTAGAGGAAAATAATGGCCGAAGAATTTGTTATCCTAGTAGATCAAAATGATAATCCAATTGGAAAAGAAGAAAAAGTGAAATGTCATTTACCTGATGGAAAACTCCACAGAGCATTTACAGCATTATTATTTGATGAAAGTGGAAGGTTGGTTCTAACAAGGAGAGCTAAAGAAAAGATGTTGTGGCCTGGAGATTGGGATGGTACATTTGCAAGTCACCCTAGAGAATCTGAAACTTATGTTTCATCAGGAGAAAGAAGAATGCCTGAAGAGTTAGGAATTGAAGGAGAATTAGATTATCTTCACAAATTTGAATATCATGTACCATACAAAGATGTAGGTTCAGAAAATGAAATTTGTGGAACGCTCATTGGAGTAATTGACAAATCTACAGAATTAAAAGAGATTGAAGGAGAGATTGATGAAATAAAATGGATTTCATCAAAGGAGTTACTTTCAGAAATCAAAGCAAATCCTGAAATTTATTGCCCATGGATGTTAATTGCACTAGAATTACTTGATAAATCAGACAAATCTATGCTTGAAAAACATGCAAGTGTCTTATCTACATGGATAACGAGTGATATTCATGAGGGATTGCAAAATGCAATCAAAACACATTTGCCACAAGAAAAATGGAGATTAGTAAATGAAAAAAACTAAACAGATTGAAAAGAATGCAAAAACTGTAAACAAGTATCTTAAATCAAAATTAAAAGGAAATCCAAAAAAACTATACGATGCAGCAGGTCATCTAATAGTTCACGGAGGAAAAAGACTTAGACCATACATGGTAATTAGAAGTTGTCAAATTTTAGGTGGAAAAGCTTCCAGTGCAATGCCAGCTGCTAGTGCAGTAGAAATGGTTCACAATTTTACTCTAGTTCATGATGACATTATGGATAATGACGAAATGAGACACGGTGTTCCAACCACACATAGAAAATACGGCATGCCAATTGCAATTCTTGCAGGAGATGTATTATTTTCAAAAGCATATCAAATAATTTCAGATACAAAATTATCTCCAGTTGCAACTACACATCTAATTTCAAGACTTGCAAAAGCATGTGTTGATGTTTGTGAAGGACAATTACTTGATGTCAAAATGGCAGAGGAGAAAAAAATACCCACACAATCACAATACATAGAAATGATTGGAAAGAAAACCGCAGCATTGTTTGATGTATCATGTGCCATGGGAGCAATATGTGCAACAAATAGAGAGAAAGACATTTCAAATCTCTCATCATTTGGACGAAATCTAGGAATTGCATTTCAAATAACTGATGATTTGATTGGTGTGATGGGAGATCCAAAAATCACTAAAAAACCAGTCGGTAATGATCTTAGAGAAGGTAAAAAATCACTTCCAATACTTATGGCAATAAAACTTGCAAAAGGCAAAGATAAGAAAATTATTTTGAAGGCTTTTGGAAATTCCAAGATTTCAAGAAACGACCTCAACAAGGCAGTAGAGGTAATTCGCTCTCTTGGAATTGAAGAAAGTGTTAGGAAACAGGCACTAAAATACGCTGAAAAAGCAGAAAAATCACTCTCAAAATACTCTGGTTCTCCCAAAACAGAACTCATTGCATTATTAGATTTTGTAGTAAAGAGAAGTGTCTAGATATCATATCAGGTAAATTACAATGGATGGAGAAATCAGAAAAGAAATTAGGAAAATGGCTCTTCAAAATGCCTTTGAGCATGGTGGCCAAACTCAAGACAAAATAATTTTAGGAAAAATTCTCGGAACAAAACCAGAGTTTCGAACAAAAGTAAAAGAGATTTCAGAAGATATTTCAGAAATTGTTGTATCAGTAAATCAGCTATCATCAGAAGAACAACAAAAAGAACTAGAAGAAAATTTTCCAGAAGCATTAGCTCCTAAAGAAAAAATTGAAGAAAGAGAAGGTCTCCCAGAACTAAAAGACGCAGTACAAGGAAAAGTTGTTACAAGATTCCCACCAGAACCTAATGGTTATCCACACATAGGACATGCAAAGGCAGCAATAATTAATTCAGAATATGCAAAGATGTACGGAGGGAAGTTCATACTTAGAATGGATGATACAAATCCAGAAGCTGAAAGAATGGAATACCATGCTGCAATCAAAGTAGGGCTAGAATGGTTGGGAATTGAATTTGATCAAGTAAAGAGTACTTCAGATGACATGGAATTATTTTATGAAAAAGGAATGGAGTTAATCAATTCAGGTAAGGCATACATTTGTACTTGTAAAAGAGAAGAGATTAGTCAAAATCGAAGAGAAAGAAAAGCTTGTAAATGTAGTATGGAAGACGTTGACAAAAATAATAAAAATTGGGAAAAGATGCAAAATAAATTCAAACCAGGAGAAGCTATAGTTAGATTCCGTGGAGACATGAAAGCAGATAATGCAGTTATGAGAGATCCCGTACTATTACGAATTATTGATGAAAAACATTACACGGTAGGAGACAAATACAGAATTTGGCCAAGTTATGATTTTGCAGTAGCAATTGAAGATAGTATAGATGGAGTAACACATGCATTTCGTTCAAAAGAATTTGAATTAAGAAAAGAACTCATTGATGCAATTTTAGATGCATTAGACATGAGAAAACCACAACAAGGATTTTTCTCTAGGCTTGAATTCAAGGGAATGCCCATATCAAAGAGAATAATCAAGCCCTTAATTGAAGAAGGAAAAGTGTCATGGTATGATGATCCAAGACTTCCCACCTTAGAGGCACTAAGAAGAAGAGGAATCAAGCCCGAGGCAATTAGAAAATTTATCATGTCTTTGGGACTAACAAAAGCAAATACTCTTGCCCCATTTGATGCACTTGAGGCATTCAATCGAAAATTTGTAGATGCAGATAGTATGAGATTGTTTATGGTGAAAAATGCCAAAAAATTAAAAATAAAAAATTTGCCATCACCAGTAGTTGAAATTCCCAATCATCCAATTAACAACATGGGAAAAAGAAAAATCGAAATCACTGAAGACTTTTACATTTCTGGAGATGATGCAGAATCAGTCAAAGAGCAATCAACAATTAGACTTTTAGGATTAGGGAATGTTAAGATTACAAAAATTGGTAATGAATTTGAAGGAGAGTTTGAAGGAGAGGGCGATTCATCTAACATATTAAAAATTCAATGGGTTCCACAAGAGACAGCCCATGAAATTAAAATGATCATTCCAAAAATTTTATTCAATGATGAAGAGTTCAATGAAGATAGTTTAGAGGAATTAGACGTTTATACAGAACCTCAATATTTACAATTAAAAGAAGGAGAAGAAATTCAGTTTGTTAGATTTGGATATTGTAGAAAAGATTCACAGAATCAAGCAATTTTTACACACAAGTGATTGAAATGAAAATAGCACGACTAGTAAATGAAAATAATGAAACTTATGGATTTGTCAAAGGAGACAAAGTTGCAACAAAAGACGAGATAACTTACCTTACAGGAGTTCCAATCCCACATAATGTGAAAGATTTTCTTTTTGATGGATGGTTTGATGAAATTAAAAACAAAATACAAGATTTACCTTATGAAGAAAATCTATCAAAATTCAAATTATTAGCACCAATTCCAAATCCAAATAAGATAATTTGTTTAGCATTCAACTACGTAGATCATGCCAAAGAGCAGGGATTAACAGCACCAGAAGATCCTGCAATTGTCATAAAACCCAGAACTGCACTTAATGGAAATAATGGTAATATTGAGTGCCCAGACTTTGTCACACAGTTAGATTACGAGGTGGAATTAGCCTTGATAATTGGAAAAAATTGCAAAAATATCAGTGTTGAAGAAGCTCAAAATGTAATTTTTGGATATATGATACTTAATGATGTTTCAGCTAGAGATATTCAGTTTAAAGACAAACAATTCACCAGAGGAAAAAGCTTTGACTCATTTGCACCATGTGGACCATGGATCACAACTGCAGATGAAATTCAGGATCCACAAAATCTCAAATTAACAACCAAAATCAACGGAGAACTAAGACAGAATTCTTCTACAAGCAATATGTTTATCAAAATACCCGAAATTATCTCAAAGATTTCCAAAGTCATGACATTAGAGAAGGGAGATATTATTTCTACAGGGACCCCAGCAGGAGTTATGCTAAACAAACCAAATGCAGTATTCCTAAAAGATGGAGATAAAGTTGAGATGGAGATTGAAGGTTTAGGAATTTTAAATAATACAATCAAAGTTGTGAAATCAAACTAGATTCTTTCTTAACAAATGAAAAGAAAGTTTATGTTCTAAAAATTCAAAATTAAACAATTCTTCTTTAGTTAAGATTTGAATTCTAGTATAATTATTTTGTTTAGCGTAATTTTGTAAAAACAAGATTATTTCTAATGATGACTTTTCTGAGCCTGAGAACAATGTAATGATTAGAGTATTATCAAAATGTTCAGAATCAGAGATAATTGCAGTAGAAAATTTTCCATCAATTTTTGATTGGATAATTTTATTTTGGTTAACAAGTTCAGATATTGTTGGACTATCAATTGGGAGCCATCTCCAAGATTTGACATAGTATGGGTAAAGTGATTCATCAAAAGATTGGGCAAACATTACATTGGAATTTGAGTTTTCTTTAGGCTCAAGAGAATAAAAATTCCAAGTTTCCAAGATATCATATTTTAGAGATTTTGCCATAGAGAGTGAAGTTAAGTTTTCAACGTCAATTAACATAAGTGAAAACAACGCACCATTTTTTTGCCCTATGGATTCAGCATGATTAACTAATTCAGATGCAATTTTTTGTTTACGAAAGTTTGGATCTACTCTAATTCCTTCTATCCATATTTGATTCTTGGAAAAAAATCCATGACATATACCAACAGGGAATTGTTTTTCATAAACAAAGAACAAATTTTCATTTAACCAATAATCCCAAACATGTTCAACATAATCACCCCAAGAAAAAGTATTTTGGCAAAAGTTCAAAACTTGAGATTTGTCAGAAGGTTTTGCATTTCTAATCATGTATACGAAAAAATATTAAGCATTATAACATAAAAACATCGATGGGAAAGATTATCGCAGGGAAAACATCAGATATTCCTCCTGGAAAAATGATCAAGGTATCCATTGATGGAAGAGAAATACTAGTTGCAAACATTGATGGTGAATATTGTGCAACGGATGATTCATGTACACATTCTGGTGCAAGTCTTTCAGAGGGAAAATTAGATGGGTGTGTTGTCACATGTGGATGGCATGCAGCAGAATTTGATTGTAAAACAGGGAAATTAGTTAAATTCCCAGCAAAAATTAGAGATTTGACATCATACAACGTTACTGTTGAATCAGATAGTGTATTTGTGGAGATGTAACTATATACTTCTAATTTTTAAGAAAAGGTGGAAAAATGGCAGACGAGCAACAAAATAAGGAATCAATGAAAGAAGCAATTGATACATTAAACCAAATTATTGGTAGTAGTTCAACCCCAAAAACAATAAAAAAATCAATTACTGATTTGATTGCTGATTTGAATAATGAAGAATATTCTTTATCAGTAAGAGCTGCAAATACAATTAGTTTGCTTGATGACGTTACACAAGACCCCAACATGCCATCATACGTCAGAACCCAATTATGGCAAGCTGTTTCCAAATTGGAAAGCATAAGAGAATAAATTCTCGTTTTTAAAACAACTATTATTGAGAATTGATGAATATTTAGAAACATTACCTGGGAATGTACTAAGTGGAGAAGATGTCCAATTACCAGAAAAATCTCTAAGAAATATTTTCAAATTTGTTGGACTAAAAAAAGAAGACATTTTTTATCATTTAGGATGTGGGAATGAGAAAGGAATAGAGATTGCAATAAAAGAATTCCAAGTAAAAAAGGCAGTAGGGATTGATAATAATTCTGAAAAGATTGAAAATGCAAAAAAAAATCTTGAAGATAATCAAATCCAGGCTGAATTGAAATGTGAAGATGTTTTAGACTCAGATATTTCTGAGGCCACAGTAATTTTGTTTTGGTTTGCAGATGAAAATATTACAAATCAAATGCTAAAAAAATTTGAAAGTCTAAAGTCAGATACAAAAATTATTACCATTTGGGGACCTTTACCTGATTGTATTCCAGACAAAGTAGATTTTCCATATATCATAAACAAAATACCATTTACAAAAGCAAAAAATATGCAAGAGCAATTACTAGCAGTATTTGGCGTAAAATGTGTGGATTTTGTTACAGCTTGGGAATTTGCAGAAAGATACACAAAAGCAATTGGTTCGCCTGAAATCAAAAATGATCGATTCCTGAGTATTATTCAGACCTTAGTCATATGGATCAATGCAAAAAAATTAGGAGTTGCATGTGGAGAAGAGATTCCAGAATCAATTCAGACATACATAAAACTCATGAAAATGAATTTCGACATAGATTTCGAACCCATGTTAAAAGAATAGTTTGTGTAATCCTTTTATTTTGTTTAAACACAAATCAATCATGGATGGAAGAATGCACATCAATGTTTCAGCAGTAGATTATGATAAAACAAGTAAGGCACTCACAAGACAGTTGACATTATTAGAAGAGATGGTTCATAGTGAGGAGGATTTTGTTATGACAGATTCAGAATTTGCTTTTGGGTGGCATTTTTTCGTACTTAGTGTAAACAAATCACTAGTTCAAAAATTAGTAGATATGATGGGTCCAGATTTTGAAAAGTTAAAGGGTAAAGGTACAGAAAAGAAGTTTCTTACTTGGTTAACCAATAATTTGGAAAATAAGTCACCTAGATTCAAGTTAGCCATTAAAGAAGAAATGGAATCAAGCAAATTTGGAATATTTTAGAATTGGTTCTTTGTTTTATTAGAGATTAGTCAAGGAATCCAATTCAAAATAACAGTCCATTTACAATATTTGGTTCATAATTGTCAATGTAGATAATATTTTGCTAAATCAATCATGAAATACAAAAAGAGGGCCCTCGAGGGGAATCGAACTCCTGTCCGAGGATCCACAATCCTCTATACTAACCACTGTACTACGAAGGCCACAAATTAGAAAAAGAGATCATCCAGTAATAATCTTTGATTTTTTAGGAAAATCAGACTGTAGATTTATTATTAACTATGTGAGATTTCTATTATGAGATTTTGGTGGGTTGCAATGGCCATTACAATCGGATTAACCTATTACGGTGGAATGTATTTACTTCCATACAAGTAATCAGAGCCTATAACTTTAGCACAATTCTTTATTTTAGAATCATCCATAGATTTTATGTAGGCTCTCAACGATCGCTTTAAATTTGTTGTATAAGGGTATTTTTCGACATGAGAAAAGGATTCATCTCCAATAGATTGCGTTCAGGTAGAAAAACTACAGAGAGTTCTATTGAGAAAAAGACCGAAACAATCCATGCAGAGAAATTTGTATGGATTGACCTACAGAATCCAGACAGAGAAGATGTTGAAAAATTAGCTCAAAAATACAATTTCAATGATTTGAATATTGAGGACTGCATGACAAAATTCGAGCTTCCAAAATTAGATAGTTATGATGATCATTTCTTCGTAATTCTTCAGTTTCCACCACTTGCTCAGAAAGTTGGAATTTCAAAAAATAGTCAATTATCCATATTCATAGGAAAAGATTTCCTGGTAACAGTTCATCAAGGAGATCTCAGACCGCTTGTAGAATTGGTAAATATTTGTAAATCAAATTCAGATGAACAGAGAAAAAATAGAATATTAGAAAAATCCTCAGGACTATTACTACACGAAATCATAGACGTACTAGTAGATGATCTTTTGCATACTTCAAGAAAAATTATTGCAAATTTGGATGAAATTGAAGATAGAGTATTTGATGAAACAAAGCCAGTGGCAAGAAGTATTGCATTACTTAGACGAGAAATTAACAGATTAAGAAGAATAGCCACTCCATTAAAGAAATTTGTGTTAGAAATTACAAAGAACGTAAAGAAATTCTCTGAAAGAGATGAAGAAGACCTTTCATTGTATTTTGATGACGTAATCGATCACATTGACAAAGTTATTGAAACGCTTGAAGAGTCAAGAGAGACGATGGAAATTTACAAAGATACAGATTTCGTCTTAAGTACAGAAAAAACAAACAAAGTACTAGCAGTATTGACCATAATATTCACGTTAGCAATTCCTGCAACAGTTATTGGAACATTTTATGGAATGAACGTCAATTTACCAGGAGGTATTGAAGAGAATCCAATGTTCCTAGGTCCATTTACAACTTTCATAATTGTGATTCTGGCATCAGCAATTCCTGCAATTATGATGTTTACATACTTCAAGAAATTAGGTTGGATCAACAACTAAAGATATCGAAATCTAATCTTTTTCAAAAATGAGCTTAGATAAATACCAGATAATCTAACTAGGTTTATGGCTAAAATCAGAATACGAACTGGAAGGGGCACAGGAACTATGGAAGTTGACGATGATCCCAAAAAATGGTCTGGTGATGAATTTAGAAAAATTCAAGAAGCAAGAAAGAAAGCTGCTGGAAACAGAATGATACACACTGGCAGAGGTACGGGTTCAAAAAAACTCAAAGATGTACCAGAACCTAAAGCTAGACGATCAACAGAAGGCATGACCAGAATTACAGGTAGAGGAACTGGTTCCAGGAAAAGTAAGAATAAGGGTTCTTAGTTTTCCTCAAAACTCTATTTTTATAATATTTAGAATATAGATACTAAATTTTGATATCAGGGTTTTCAGTTTTGACTTTTTCCCAATCCTTTAGGAAGTTTTCTAAACCAATTTTTGTCAATGGGTGTTGAAGCATTTTATCTAAAACTCCAGGAGGCAAAGTTACTACATCAGCTCCAATTTTTGCAGCATCTACAACATGCATGGGGTGACGAACACTGGCAACTAGAATTTCAGTTTTTAGATGAGGATAATTTTTGAAAATATCTTTAATGTCTTGGATTAAGTTCATACCATCTTGGCCAATATCATCTAATCTTCCGATAAATGGACTAACATATTTTGCACCAGATTTTGCAGCAAGTAGAGCCTGATTTGGTGAAAAAACCAAGGTCACGTTTACAGGAATACCTTCAGATGAAAGGGATTTACAAGCTTTTAGACCATCAGGAGTCATAGGAACTTTAACAACAACATTATCGCCATATTGACGCAATCGTTTTCCTTCCTCAATCATTCCAGAAAAGTCAGTACTAACAACTTCTAGACTTACATCACCTTTGATGATTTTTGTAATCTCTTCCATTGCATCTTTAGGATTACCTTTTTCTTTTGACATAAGAGATGGATTAGTAGTAATTCCATCAAGTAACCCCATATCATTGAATTTTTTTATAGATTCTAAATTGGCAGTATCAAGAAAGATTTTCATAATTTTTTACTCCTAACTTCTTTGACTTGTTTTACCATATTAAAAGATGTTATTCCATGCTTTTCTAAAAGTAAAGGGATTTCTTTGTCACGAGCAGACTCACCAAACATATCTTGAGCCCCAATTCTCTTTATCGGTACAGGATAGGATTCAGAGACAGATTCAGCAACTGCAGAACCCATTCCACCTACAACATTATGTTCTTCAGCAGTAACAATACATCCAGTTTCACGAGCAGCTTTTTCTAAAGTTTCACCATCAATTGGTTTTATAGAAAACATATCTAATACTCTACAAGATATGCCTTCTTGTTGAAGTGATTCTGCAGCTTCCAATGCCATTCTTACAGTAATTCCACACGCAGCAATTGTGCAATCAGAACCATCTCTCAAGGTGATTGCTTTTCCAGTTTCAAATTTTTGAGAATCTGAATGAATCAAAGGTGTTTTTGATCTAGCCATTCTCATGTAAAATGGCCCATATTCATTTGCCATCAAAGAAGTTAGTTGGGAAACTGCAATTGTATCTGCAGGAATGAAAACTCGCAAATTTGGAATTACTCTCATTATTCCAATATCTTCAATTTGCTGATGAGAACCACCATCAGGTCCAACGGATAATCCACCATGAGAAACAACAAATTTTACATTAAGACCTTTTTTTCCAGGAGGCGAAGGATAAGCCACATTATTTCTGATTTGATCTACTGCCCTTCCAGGTAAAAATATGGCATAAGTACTTGCAAATGGAATTTTTCCAGATACTGCCAAACCGGCAGAGGTAGTAACGAGATTTGCTTCGGCTATACCAACATTGAAGAATCTGTTTGGGAATTCTTTTCCAAAACTAGATGTTTTTAGTGAATCAGTAGTGTCAGCACCCAATACAACTATGTTTGGGTTTTCTTTTCCAAGTTGAACTAGAGTCTTTGAATATTCTGAACGCATGTCAGTCATTACTGGTTCATTCAAAGGTATCCTCTCTCCTGTGCAATTTTTTTAATTTGTTCTTGTTTTTCTCCAACAACATGTAATCCGATCCATTTGTTTACTAATTCAATCCCACCTAGTTCATTTGCTTTATCAAGTAATAATTCTCGTCTAGAAGACAAAACTTCTGTTCTAAACTCTCTAATTGCAGCACGGACATCTTGTTGTCCAATGATTGCACCTCCCCCAACAAAAGCACGGGCACCATCTGCAAAGACGGAACCAATATTTTCAAGATTTACTCCACCATCGGCTTCGATATATCCTGAAAAATCATGTTCTTTCAAAATGGCATTCAATCTAGCCATTTTTGAATGAGTTTCTTCAATGTACTTTTGACCAGATTTCCCAGGAACCACAGACATTACAATAAGTTGATCAAGTGAAGGTATGAATTTGTAAAACCATTCAGGTAATTCAGTGTCAGGATTTATTGCAAAACCAACACCCACTTGATTTTGTTTTAACAGATCATGGATTTCTCCAAAACTAGATTCATCAGTTACTTCTGCATGTACAGTAATGATGTCACTACCAGCATCAATGTAATCTCTAACATGTTTTAGAGGTTCGTTAATCATGAGATGAGAATCAAATGGAATTACAGTAAGTGGTCTCAATTCTTTGATTTTAGTATGATCAAATGTTTTGTTTGGAACAAATTGACCATCCATAACATCTAGATGGATATAATCAGATCTTCCAGTAACACATCGTTTAACTTCATTTTCAAGATTTGACATATCACCAGCAATAATTGATGGTGCAATCATGAACTGGGAATCTAATTCCATATTGATAATTGGAACAACATCAGAATCAGGTGCCTTTCCATGCCATGCAGGGTTATCCTCCATATGTTCAACAGCTTTTCCTTTAATTGTTCTTGAGATAATTATTGTCGGTACGCCTTTTGTTGCATTTGCTTTTGCAATAGCAGCATCAATCTGTTCAACCCTATGACCATCAATTTCAATCACGTTCCAACCAAATGATCTCCATTTGTCACCAGTTTTCCATCTAGAGGCATCTTTCCACATTTCAGAAAGATTATCAGTTTCTAATTTTTTGTCAAGAGGCATAATTTTTTCAGTGTAGGAATCTTGTTGGATAAAATTTCTGTCAAGAAAAACAGTAAGATTATCAACATTGTATTTTCCGGCAGTCATAGCAGCCTCCCAAACTTGGCCTTCATCAGACTCTCCATCACCAATGATTGTATAGACATGGTAATCTTTAGAATCAATTTTGCCTGCAAGTGCAATTCCCACAGAATAAGACAAACCAGTACCTAATGATCCACCACAAAATTCAACTCCAGGACATTTCAAATCAGGATGTCCTTGTAATTTACTTCCAAATTTTCTCAATGTTTCAAGTTCTGATTCTGGAAAATATCCTGCAACTGCCATATTTGAAAACAAACCTGGAGCTGCATGACCTTTGGACAATACTAAACGATCTCTATCTTCCCATTGAGGGTTTTTAGGATCAAATTTTAGATACTTGTAAAATAAACAACCCAAAATTTCAGCCATTGAAAATGAACCGCCAGGATGACCTGAGCCAGCAGTATTTGTGGCTTTGATGACTAATTTTCGAGCTCTCAGAATATTTTTCTTAATCTGATAATAATTGAGCCCCATATCGATCGTTTTGACTCCAAATTTAATAAAAATCTACTTCTAAAACATGTTAACAAAAATCCAAAATAACCATGAATTGAAAAATTGTATCGATCACAAATTTCCAAAGAATTTACAATAGTTTAATTACAGAACAATCTTCCAAATTTTTGAAAGATATGTCCTTTGGAGAGGAAAGAGAGATGCACACAGCAACATGTGGTGATTGCGGAAATGAATGTCAAGTACCATTCAAACCTAAAGAAGACAGACCTGTTTATTGTAGAGAATGCTTCCCAAATCACAGACCAGAAAGACGTAGTGGAGACAGATTTGGAAGATCAAGATTCAATAGACAAAGAGAGATGCACACAGCAACATGTGGTGATTGCGGAAATGAATGTCAAGTACCATTCAAACCTAAAGAAGACAGACCTGTTTATTGTAGAGAATGCTTCCCAAATCACAAACAGACTCCTAGTATTTAGAATTAGGAAGAATTTTTAATTAATTTCAGTCTAATAATAATATGGAAATTGAGCAAGATTTTCCCATGATAGTTTTTGATAATCAATGTTATTTGTGCGTAAAATTTGCAAAATTTGTTGATTTTTTTGCTAGAGGAAAAATGAAGATGGTGGGTCATTATAGTGAAGAAGGAAAGAACATTCGAGAAAAAATTTTAGATGAATCAGCATTAGACATGTTTTGGTTTATTGATGGGAAAAGAGCACATGGAGGAAGATCTGCTTTACTGCCAGTGATAAAAACAATTTTTTCAGATAAATTAAAAAAATTCCCAACATCTGGAATTAATGAACAGTGTTCACAAGATTGTAAATCTGTAAAAGCAGTTTTTGTTAGATCAACAAGTTTGATTTCCAATAGTAAAATTATCAAAATTAATGACGAAGATCTTATTTGAATACTAAAAACATGTTTTAATAATTAAAAAAATCTCACAAAGAAATTGTAGAATGGAGAACAATAATGATTGGTGATGTAGTCAAAAAGTAAGAAATCTTCAATCTGAAAAAATTAAAGATTCTGGGGAACCAATCTTTTCTGCAGAGATTAACGGAATATCAAGAGAATATCATAAATCTAAATAAGACGATGAAAATTATACATACGTATGAAGATCAAAATACAAAATATTCCAAAGAAAACCCAGCTTCTTTGTGGGTTTGCATTAGAAAATTCAGATAAAGTTTTAGGATTGCCAAAATTAGATGCAAAAACATCATTTGCAGTTAATCAATCTCTCAAGGACATAGAAGGAAAATTAGGAAAATTATCAATAATTCCATCCATAGGTAAAAAACAATTTGAAAGAATTTTGATTGCAGGTATTGGAAAAAAAGAAGACATTACAAAAGACAGTTTTAGACAGATTTCAGGTAAAATTGCTCAAAAAGCACGTGAGTTAAAATTAAAAGAATTTTCAATAATTGTACCTCCCTCATTTGTCATGAATCAGATTTCTTCTTCAGCCCAGATTGTAGAAGGAGCAAAGATGGCATTATACAAATTTGAAAAATTCAAGGCTGAAAAAGAAGAAAATTCCCCAGACATGACAATAATTGTTTCAAAATCAAACAAAGTTGTTCAGTCAATAAAGACGGCAGATATTGTAGCCGAGGGAGCAATATTTACAAAAAGTATTGCAAATCTACCTCCAAACGAATGTACACCATCAACACTGGCAAATTTTGCAAAAACTATATCCAAAAACAAAATGAAATGTAAAATCATCTCAAAGCCAGAACTAAAAAAGAAAGGGTTTGGAGGAATTACTGCGGTAGGACAAGGAAGTAAAAACGAACCAAAATTAATCATTTTAGAACATAATCAAGGTTCAAGAAATGAAAAACCAATTGTACTTGTTGGAAAAGCTGTAACATTTGACACAGGAGGAATTTCATTAAAACCTGGAGCAAACATGGACGAAATGAAATTTGACAAATGTGGTGGTTGTACAGTATTGGGAATTATGAAAGCGGTTTCAGAATTAAGATTACCAATTAATGTAATTGGGATAGTTCCATCAGTCGAAAACATGCCAGGAGGAGAATCATATAGACCAGGTGACATAATAAAACTATACAGTGGGAAGACAGCAGAAATTCTCAACACAGATGCTGAAGGAAGATTGATTTTAGCTGATGCCATAGCATATGGAGAAAAACATTATTCACCTAAAGCAATTATTGACTTTGCAACACTTACAGGTGCATGCATCATAGCATTAGGAACTAATGTAGCAGGAATGGTTTCAAATGATGAAAAGTTATCAAAGAAAATTTTTGAATCATCAAAAAACACCACAGAACAAATTTGGGAACTTCCACTTAATCAAGAATTTATGGATATGATAAAGTCAGACGTTGCAGATATGAAAAATATGGGTATAGGAAGAGCAGCAGGAACAATAACTGCTGCAGCATTTTTGAGAAATGCAATTGAGAATACACCATGGACGCATTTGGATATAGCAGGTGTTGCATGGACACAAACTGCTACAAAAGAAAAATCATACAATCCAAAAGGAGCAACAGGTTTTGGAGTAAGATTGATTTTAGATTATTTACAAAAATTGTAAATTAGTAACCTCGACTATTCCTATCAGGTTTTCCAACGTTTGGATTTCTCCAACCATGTTTTTCCATCATGTGATTCATCAATCTAATGTCATTGTCACACATTTCTCCACAAACAGAACAGTTTGGCATGCTATGTTTTGAATAATTTCATTATTAATAGATTGTAAATTAGAAAATGCCAGCACTGTTGCTTCCCAAGGGCTCTCGCATCTTAGTAGCACAACAGCGACGTCAGGTTTGACTTCCAAGTTCGGAAAGGGATTGGGTCGCACCCTAACGCTATGGCCGGCTTGAAAATCATTGTTAAAATCTCAATTATTAACGTAACGAAATCAGATAATTACTCCAAAATAGGTATAAAACAAAGGGATTACCGTTCTAGCACATGACGCATAGAGTCGGGGTTTTAGATCATGAACTCTGTCAGCCAAAAAAATGTGGTTTAGAGTGCATAAAATACTGTCCAGTCAACAAATCAGGTGCAGATTGTATCGTACTTAATGAAGAATCAAAAAAAGCCCAAATTGATGAAGATATCTGTAATGGGTGTGGGATATGTGTCAAAGTATGTCCATTTGATGCAATTACAATTGTAAATTTAGCCAGTGAGTTAGCTACTGATAAAATTCATCAATATGGTCCAAATTCATTTCGATTATACAAATTGCCAACTCCAAAAAAAGGAGAGGTAGTGGGCTTACTTGGAAGAAATGGGATGGGAAAAAGTACTGTTGTGAATATCCTATCAGGCAACCTAAAACCAAATCTTGGAAGATATGAAAATCCTCCAGAATGGGATGAGATATTGAAATACTATAGTGGGACAGAGTTAAAACAACATTTTGAAAAAATCAAACAAAACCAAATTCGTGCATCAATAAAACCTCAACAAGTTCATCATGTTGCACAAGCATTTGACGGAACTGGAAAAGAACTCATTGAAAAATATGATGAAAGAGGAGTATCAAGAGAATTAATCAAAGAATTAGGATTGGAGAACTCTGTTGATCAAAGTTTAAAGGAGCTGAGTGGAGGAGAACTTCAAAGAATTGCAGTAGCAGTTGCTGCTTCCAAAGATACAGAGTTTTACTTTTTTGATGAACCGTCATCTTACAATGATGTGTTTCAAAGAACAGGTGTAGCACGAGTTATTCAAAGTCTTGCAAAAATTGGAAAAAGTGTCATGGTTGTAGAGCATGACTTGACTTTACTTGATTTTCTTAGTGATTACATCGAAGTACTTTATGGAGAACCATCTGCATATGGTATTGTATCAAATATTCTTTCAACCAAAGTTGGAATCAATGTTTTTCTTGATGGGTATCTACCAAATGAAAATGTAAGATTTAGAGACAAGGCATTTTCCTTTGATGTATCATCTACATCTACAGATGAATTTCAAGAAGGAAGTGAAATTGTAAACTATCCAAAATTAACAAAAAAATATCCTTCATTTTCAGTTGAAGTTGAACCTGGACAAGTGAGAAAAGGAGAAGTTCTTGGAATTATGGGTGCCAATGCACTAGGTAAAACAACCATGATGAAGATGATTGCAGGAGTTGAAAAACCAGATTTAGGTGATGTTGATAAAAAAATCAAGATAGCATACAAACCACAATATCTTCAAAATGACGTAGATGTTGAAGTTGTTGCATTATTAGATAAAGCAAATGGAAGTCCCGTAGAAGGAAGTCTTGAAGAAGAACAGATTCTTGATCCACTAAAAATCAAAAAACTATACAATAAATCAGTAAAGAATCTCTCCGGAGGAGAACTCCAAAAGGTAGCAGTTGCATCTTGTCTATTGCAAAAAGTTGACCTCTATGCATTAGATGAACCATCAGCATTTTTAGATGTTGAAGATAGAATTGCAGTTGCAAAATTCTTACAAAAATTTGTTCGTTCATTTGGAAAATCAGCAATTGTAATTGATCATGATTTACAATTAATGGATTTAATTTCAGACACAATGGTAATTTTTGAAGGAGAGTCAGGCGCTGCAGGAAAAGCTACATCACCACTGCCAAAAGCAGATGCAATGAATAGATTTCTAAGATCACTTGACATGTCATTTAGACGGGATGAAAAAAGTCTCAGACCAAGAGTAAACAAGCTAGAAAGTAGATTAGATAAAGACCAGAAATCATCTGGAAATTTCTATTACAAGAATTGACTCGAATGCTAAAAAAATCACTTGAAAGTGTGCTTTCTCCAAAAGAAAGTGAAGAATTAATTTCAGCTTTTGATCAGATTGGGGAAATAATCATTGTACGAATACCAGATTCACTTTTACCTAAAAAAAAGATTATTGGAGAAGCATTACTTAATGATGTAAAGATTGTAAGAAGTGTATTTTATCAGGCATCGGCAGTAGAAGGGGATTTTCGAACACGAAATCTTGAGATAATTGCAGGAGAAAACAATACAGAAACAGAATACAGAGAATTTGGATGTAAATTCATTGTAGATGTAGAAAATGCATTTTTTTCACCGAGATTATCTACTGAAAGGGATAGAATTGCAAACTTGATTCAAGATGGAGAAGTCATGACAAACATGTTTGCAGGTGTTGGGATGTTTTCAATAATAGCTGCAAAAAAGAAGAAATGTACAGTTTACAGTCTAGACATCAATCCAACTGCATCAAATTTGTGTGAAAGAAATATCAAACTAAACAAACTGGCTGGGAAAGTGGTCTCAATTAATGGAGATGCAACACAAATAATCAATGAACAATTGGAAAACAAATCAGACAGAACATTAATGCTCCTACCTGAAAGATCTGATGAATTTTTAGAATCAGCAATTAAAACAACAAAGGATGGAGGAACAATCCACTATTATTCACATATACATGCAGATAAAAAATCGGATGCAGGAAAACTTTCAGAAGAACATTATTTGCAAGTTTCACCAGTAAAATCAGAGATATTAGGATCAAAAATTGTCAGACCCGTAGGTCCAAGATATTATCAAACAGTTGTTGATGTAAAAATTTCCAAGTAAACTAATCTTCCGAAGTAATTGATGCAGGTGAAGGTTTTGTTGTTGCCATAACATATCCTATCCATGCAACAACTCCAAGAATTCCCCCTGCAATCATTAATACTGATAATTGTAAAACAATTGGACTCCATTCAGATAGCATCAACAAGTATGCGTATAGAAAAAACCCACCAATACAAAGAACAAAAATTGTAATTCCCATTCCTTTACGTTTGTCCATGGCGGAAAATTTTATGCGAGTTATTTATTGGTTTTATCTAAGTTAATTCAATGGCCATAAGATATGCATCTTCGCCATCACGATAATATGCATTTAGTTGTTGTCTTATCACAAATCCAAGTTTTTCATATAGTCTTACAGCCTCAACATTGCTACATCTTACTTCCAAATAGAATTCATCACATTTTCGTAATTTGACTCCATTTACAGATTCTTCAACTAGTGCTTTTCCTATTCCTCGTTTTCTATAATCATCAAGAACAGCAACTGAAACAACATGGCCTTTTTTAACAAATCCAAGTTTTTTGAAATTCGAAAAGCCATATTCAGTTTTACACATTATGTATCCAACATGTTTTCCTCCGATTTCAGCTACAATAAATGCCTCAGGTAATTCTGCAAGTAAACTCTCATAGAAATAATCGGAATAGTGTTCAGGAAGTGTTTTGAGATTGATTTCCATGACAGAGATAAGATCGCTTGATTCAGCACGTCGGATATTACAGTCACCTAGCTGTCTTAGAATTACTTGCATACTAAGAGATACCACCATCAATATTTAATTTTAAACCAAAAGACCATTTAATGGAAAGAAGTAGTCATAAAGAATGGAAGAACATTCTCAAGATGAGATAATTTCTTTAGTAAATTCCATATTTGATGTGAGTGATTTTATAAAAACAGAATTTTCAATGGAATTTCGAATTGAGGATATTGAGTTTAAATCAAAATTTGAGCAATTAGCAAGAAAGTTAGAAGGTATGAGTTTTGCATGCAGGTTAGAACAAAAAGACGGAGGAAAATTTGTTATTATTCAAAAATTTGCAATAAAAAAACAAAGAAGATGGATGAAAACAGCATGGACTCCAAGAGCTTTGTTTGCAATTGTGATTACATTTGTTATGATTGACGGATACTATAGAACATCAGGAACTAATTCGATTGTGGAAATCGGAGAGCCTCTAGAGATGGCAGCTGTTTACACATTATCGTTGTTAGGAATTTTAGGAATTCATGAATTGGGACACATTATTGCAGCAAAAGCACATAGACTAAAAACAACATGGCCATACTTTATTCCAGGTTTACCAGTAATAGGGATTCCAACATTTGGGGCATTTATTCAATCAAGGGGATTAACCATTAACAGAGAAATTCTATTTGATGTTGCAATCGCAGGACCAATAGCAGGATTAGTAATTGCAGTCATCGTTTCAATTTATGGAGCATATACAGCACCAATTATAGAACCTGAAATTGCTGCAGGATTATTTGAAGAATCTAGATTGATGGAATGGGAGCAAGGAGAACCATTGTTGATGACTGCAAGTCTTGCAATGTTTGGAAAGGGAGGAACAGGACATGAAGTTATTATGACTCCGGTAATGTTTGCTGCATGGATTGGATTTTTGATTACTTTTTTGAATTTACTTCCTGCATGGCAATTAGATGGAGGTCACATGGCCAGAACCCTATTAGGTCCAAAATTACACAGGTATGCAACTTTTGGCAGTATGGCAATACTAGTTTTGCTAAATTATTGGTTAATGGCAATTTTGATTCTAATAATGAGTTCAAGAAATCCTAGTGCAATGCCATTAGATGATATTTCACCACTTTCAAGAAATAGAAAATTAGCATACATAGGAATTATAGGATTGGCAATTCTATGTGCACCACTGCCATCAGATTTCTTACCTAATTTTCTACCTTAGCAAGAGCCTAGCACCATCTGCAACTACAGCAACTTTCTGTCTAGGACCTTGTGTTTTCAGTATGTAATCCATGGAATATTTTATTCCAGGTAGAGAAATCATGTTTAATTTTTTTGCATAAAATTCAGGTAAAATTGAAACAAGACCGATTTGAAAATTATTCTGTACTTCGGATAAGAATAAAAGATCTTCCATGCCAGTAATGTATTTGGTTGGATTTCGTAATTGTTCTAGAGTTAGTCTATCTTCAATATACTGTTGAATTGCGTCAGACCCCAAACCACCTTTACATTCAGCAACTAAAATTGCAAGTCCATCTTTTTTAATAGCATTTGAACAATTCCATAGAGATGAGAAGGATTTTCCAAGGTTGTCATTACTGGCATCCTTACCAGTACTGATTATCATTGTTTTATGTTGACCAACATCTTTGATGGAATTTGATTCTAGAATCTTTGTATTAGACATAGTTTCTGAAGGATGTCCAATTGAAAAATCAACAATACCTTCAGAATTTGCAACGATTTCGATTCCTTGAATTTCAAAATTATTAGAAAATTTCTTTGCTTCTTGGAAACTTTCAGGATATTGTCCAGGAACAGGAAGATTTCCTTGTCTTTTTGCATATGCAGAAAGCATAGATTCTGAACCAAATTTTTTGATAAGACGTGTTGAGATTGTTTCATAACCAAAAAGACCATCAAATTCCATTTCACTTAGAAACACTAGATTTGGGTTGGGATTTTCAAAATTATCAAATTCATTAATTGAGCTTCCCTCTGGGAGTCCTGCTTTAACTTGATTTAGTATTTTTTTATCAGTGAGTATTTTTGGGAAAGGTTGTGATTTTTGCTCACACAATGTAAACATGGATGAAATTATTTTCTGAATAGATTTTGAATTATGCAAAACCACAAGTTCCATAGGTTTAGACAAATCGATGCTACTCAATTTTTCATTGATCGCTGAATCATCTAGAACCTTACCATCTGAATCAATTTTTTGCTCTAAATTCTCGGCTCTAATGTCCAAAACAACGTCTGTGATACCATAATTTAACCAAATTTCAGGCATAATTCATTCATAATACAAACCAAAATAAATCCAGTGTAGTTAATTTTGGTATGGAATTTGTAAAAGAGTTTGCAACCTTTTTGCATCAAAAAGGCATCATAAAATTTGGAGATTTTACACTAGCCAGTGGAAAAAAGAGTTCATACTATGTAGATCTAAGACTAGTCCCAAGTTATCCTCAAGAATTCAGGAAAATGGTCAAACATCTTGAAAATGAGATTGCACAAAATATTGGATTAGACAAGTTTGATTCAATAGTTTCAGTGCCTACAGGAGGTCTAGTTATTGCATCAGCATTAGCAATTGAAACAGTAAAACCACTAATCTATGTTAGAAGTAAACCAAAAGATTATGGAACTTCAAAATCAGTTGAAGGTAAAATTCATGATGGAATGCATGTAGTTATGATTGATGATGTTGCAACAACAGGCGGTTCTGTTGTTAATGCAATCAAATCATTAAAGGAAGTCAACATTTCAGTAAAAGATGCATATGTAATTGTAAATAGAATGGAGGGAGCAGATGAGGCCTTAGAAGAATTAGATGTTAAAATGCATTCAATTCTGAATATTTTGCAAATCACTAAAGCATTACATGAACAAAACCTAGTAGATGATGAGATTTTAGAAAAAGTGAAAAATCAAATTGGTAAATGAGTTCGGCAGCTCAGACAAATGCCTTCCAATCATCATTCAGATATAACTCTGATTCTTCATTGCAGCCAGTAAAATTTGATTTTGCTTATTTTAAAACTAATTGAAAATAATGGGCCCAAAGGGCTTCGATCCCTTGGCTCACCGGTTATGAGCCGGTTACTCTACCAAGCTGAGTTATGGGCCCTAAGCAGATGAATTTTTTCTCAGGTATAAAATGTTATGAGATTAACAGTATTCTTCAAAACAACTGTCCAATAACAAATTTTGTGCAGAGATAGATTTTTCTGCAATCTCAATTAACTTGTCATAATCAGTTGAAGATTTTTCAAGAATATTTCTCCATGATGCTGCATGTCTAATGTCAGCTTCTGTATGTAGTTTGAAGTATTCTGTAGCTTCATCACTAGTCATTCCATAGAATTCTGCTAAACCATCAAGTTTTGTTTGACTGATTTTTGGAATTTCTTTTTCAAATGCATACATTGCACATGCACCACCTTCAAAAGTATCCATTAACTCATTCAAATCAGATACTGCTTGTTTTGTTTTTGGTAAACCTGAATAAGATAATAATTCTTCTTCAGAAATTCCAAGTTCACCTGCAAAAGCAATCCATGGTTTGATATGATCAGATTCTTCTTGTTGATTTTCAACTAATTCTTTTACAACTGACTCTGGGGCTTTTTGAATAATTGGAGCCATAAAAGATGGTACCTCTTTTACTAATTGGAAATATTCTTTTGAATATCCGGCTAGGGATTCTTTTGTTAATTTTCCATCCGACCATGCCTGGTAAAATGGGTGTTTTAGTAAACTTCTTTCTTCAATCATTTCATCAATTTTTTTAGTTATGTTCATGATTTGACTCCAAATCTGCCAATAAAAAAATCTTTGTGGTTTACAAAAGATTTTATGGTCAGAATACAGAATTTTCTTGGGTTCCAGTGGTGTAGACCGGTCAAGCATACTGCCCTTTCAAGGCAGTGATCCCGGGTTCAAAATCAATCGATGAAAATCCCGGCTGGAGCACCAAGATTTAATTAACAACGGGGAAATTTTTTGAGTAGAGGCCATCTTGGACAGAAAAAATATCGAGATTAATCCTTTACTTGAGACATATGGAGAATATATCAAAAAAATTGATCAGGCTCTAGATAAAGAACTAGATCTGTATTCAGAATCAGAATTCATTGAGCCCTTGAAATATTCTTTAGAAGGTGGAAAACGAATCAGACCTATTATTCTCACATTATCAGCCGAAAGCATCGGAAAGGTTGACGAAAATACATTTGCAGCATCCTGCGCAGTTGAATTTTTGCACATGGAATCCATTATCCATGACGATATTATTGACAATGAAACAATGAGAAGACAAAAGGATCCATTTCATATCAAATATGGATACAATACCAGTGTACTTACTGGAGATTTTGTTTTAGGATTAATTTTAGCCGTATGTTCTAGATTAGACAATCCCCGAATTACAAAAGATTTGGCAACAACTGCAATGCTAATGAGTGAAGGAGAAATGATTGAAAATAGATTAGAAACAAGTGAAGATGTTACATTTGATGATTATCTCAAAGTTATAGAATACAAAACTGCAACTGCATTTGAGGTAGCAGCCAGAACAGGTGCAATCATTGCAAATGGAACAGAAGAACAAATTGAAGGATTAACAGAATATGGAAAAAATATGGGAATTGCTTATCAAATTAGAGATGATTTGTTAGATTGGAAAAATGAAGACAAGTTGTTTAACATATTGATCAAAAAGAGTTCAGACCCAAGAGATGTCTTTAACAAAATGGAAGAGTTACTAAAGGAATATTCTGAAAAAGCAAGAATAAGTTTAAGAAAGATTCCAGATAGTGATGCAAAAGTAAATCTAGATAATTTAATTAAATTTACTTCGTTTAAGGCATAAGTCCTAAACTAATTACTGGTGTTGCAAACTCTACGAATTTGAGTAGTGGTTCTGGATAAACACCAAATCCTACTAAGAAGATGATAGAGAATATCATTACTGCTACAATTGATTTTGGCTCTGAAACTCTCTTTTCGGTTTCTCCTTCAAAGTACATTTTTCTTGTAATCCAACCATAGTAAGCAAGGGATAATGCACTGTTAAGAACACCTGCAATTGCAAGCCATGGAGCCCACCATAATGCAGTGCTTGCATCTAATGCACTTCCAAACAACATCAATTTACTCCAAAATCCTGAAAGTGGAGGAACGCCTGCAAGTGCAAATAATGAAATCACCATACCTAAAGCAGTGATAGGCATTCGTCTTCCAAGTCCTTTGAGTTTATCAATATGAGTCACAGCAAGAGTTGTTACAATTCCTGCAATTGCGATAAAGGCAGCACCTTTCATTACGGCATGGTTGAATATTTGATACAATGAACCTTGTAAACCAAGAGAGCTGTATGGAGCAACAGCCAGTCCAATCAAAATGTACCCAGCATGTGCAATACTAGAATAGGCTAACATTCTTGAGAGATTCTTTTGCATGATTGCAGCAACATTACCGATTGTCATAGTCATCACGGCAATGATTCCAAGTGCCAAAGTCCAATCAAGATTTAGAGCAACCATTCCAAGTACTATGATTCGGATAGCAGCAGCAAATCCTGCTTTTTTGGTTGCAGCTGCAAGAAGTGCAGTTACTGGAGATGGTGCACCTTCATAGGTATCGGGCAACCATTGATGGAAAGGAACAAGTCCCATCTTGAATCCAAATCCTGCAATAAACATTCCAACGGAGAGTAAGGCTAATGGTAATAGGGATGGATCAAGTGTTGAATATCCTTCAATGACTTCACCAATATTTGTAGAACCAGTTAATCCATAAGATATTGCAATTCCGTAAACGATTATTGCAGAAGATAATGCACCAAACAAGAAGTACTTTAATGCGGCTTCATTTGAGCTAGGATTCTTTTTCATGTATCCAACCAAGATGTATGTTGGAATACTCATGAGCTCCCAAGCAACAAACAGCATTACCAAATCAGTTGAATATGCAACAAGAATCATTCCGATTGTTGCAAGTAAGATTAGCGAATAGTAAACAGCAGGAGAGTTATGTTTTCTCATATAATTAAAGGAGCCAACTGTTGTGAACAATGCAACAATCAACATTGCAATTGCAAAGAATCCACCAAATGCATCATCTACAATTACATCATCAGAGAATAGAGCAGATGCAGCAACATTTTCGTTAATGAATTGATAGCCAACATAGGCCATAGACACAATTAATGCTGCAAATGCAATTACAGCATAAAATGAGTTAGAGCCTTTTTCTTTTCTTGCAATACTGATTATTGGAAGAATAATTCCAACAGTTCCTAAAATTGCAATTAGTATTAATGGTGTGGAAGTAATTTCTAACATTTCATATCTCTCCTACATCAACAATATCAGAACTACGAATAGTAATCCTGCTCCAAATACGAATAGATATGATTGGGAAACACCAGTCTGAGTTCCTTGTACAACTTTTGCACTCCAGGCAGTTGCTTTCTGGAATCCATCATTCATACCATAATCGATAGCTGTCTTTTCAAAGTATCTGAATATACCTCTTGCTAACCATAATGGGGCTACTACAAAGCACCAATACACTATTGCATTGAGATACCATCTGCTTAAGATAACTTTGTGAATTGCGTAAAAGAAAATATTTGAATTTACAAATTTGACAGGATCAACCCATCTGCCAATATAGAATATGTAACCTAATCCAATTCCTATTGCAAATGCAACAAGTGACGCACCAAGTGCTACTGGATTAATGCCTTTCAAGAAGTCTGGCAATATTGAGGATTCAGCTTTTGCATATTCACTGTGAATTCCAAAGGAGTCTTCAAGGTATACCTCAAACATATGGTGCAATCCATGTTCTGCAGATAATCCGATTAATCCAATTCCAATAGTTAGAACTGCAAGAATTCCGTATGGAGCCCACATGGATAATGATGCTTCATGGATGTGATGTCCTTCTTCTTCCATCTTTTGGATGTGTTTGCTCTTCTCACCAAAGAATACCATACCAATCATTCTTGTGGTATAAAATGCAGTAATTATTGCAGTCAACACTGCAATTGCAAATAGAGGTAATGCCCATTCGTTTCCAGAGGTATAAACTGATGCAAAGATTGCATCCTTACTCCAGAAACCTGTTGTGATAAATGGTGCACCCATTAAACCAAGACCGGCAGCCCACATGAATGCATACGTCTTTTTCATGTGTTTTCGTAAACCACCCATATCAGTCATAAAACGAGAGCCTACAATGTGCAGCAGAGAACCTGCAGCCATAAATAATGATGCCTTGAACATTGCGTGAGAAATTAAGTGGAAGAATCCTGCAGTGTAACCATCGACATATTGATGAGAAAGTCCTGCAACACCTAATGCCATCATCATGTAACCAATTTGGGAACCAGTAGAATATGCGAGAACTTTCTTAATTTCTGGATTAACCATACCTTGTGTAGCAAGTAATAATGCAGTTATTGCACCAACCCATGCAACAATCTCAAAGAATTGGTCTGCCATAATTCCTGCAGCACCTAGTGCAAATACAATTGGTCCGATTCTTGCAACTAAAAATACACCAGCTTTAACCATTGTTGCTGCGTGAATTAATGCTGAAACTGCAGTTGGACCAGTCATTGCTTCTAAGAGCCATTCGTTTAATGGGAATTGTGCAGATTTACCTATTGCACCACCAAATAACAACACAAATGCAGGGACCAACATACCTTGAGCATTCATGGCAATAGCCCATTCATGATCTCCCATCAGTTCTTTGAAACCAAATGTTCCAGCAAACAAGAATATCAAAAGCATACCAGCAATCATCATCACATCACCGACTTTGGTCATGATGAATGCCTTCATACCTGCATGTGTTGGGGCATAGTAATCTAACAACCCAAGAACAGTACGTCCTTCTTGTCCAACATGATCCTTCTTTTTGTCACGATACCAAAAGCTGATCAAGGCATAAGACGCAAGACCTACACCTTCCCAACCAAAGAATACTTGGAGTAAGTTATCAGATAGAACAATAATTTGCATTGAACCAATAAAGAACATCATCCAGAACCAGAATCTTGTGATATCTTTATCGCCTTTCATGTAACCTGTACTGTAAATCATAATGAGGAATGAAATCCAAGCAACAACATTTGCCATAATCACTGAAAGTGGATCAGCTAATACACCACCCTTCAAACCAATTGCTTCAATCCACATAATTTGATGGTGAATTTCTGAAGCTTCAATTGCAAGGGGTAACAAAGATGCAGCTGATAGTGCACTCATTAATGCAAATCCAACTGCAACATAACCTGTTGCTCGTTTTGAGATCTTTCCAATACCCGGCATAATGAGTGCGGCAGCAAATGGTAGAATCCAAACTAGCCATGCTGCAGCAGAGGTTGCTTCAAATGGTAAACCAATAGATTCAGTTGCCATATTAGATTCCCAACACTCCGTTCATGTAAGGCATAATTGTCTTCAAGAAAATATCTGGGTAAATTCCAAGTACAACAGTAAATCCAGCTAGTACCATCATTGGTGCTGTCATATACCAACTTCCTTCTTTGACTTTCTCTAGATGTTCAGGAGTCTTACCAAAGAAGACACGTTTTAGCATCCACAACATGTAAGCCATTGTAAGTGCAGTTGCAACAAGTCCAAGACCAAATGTTACTGCTCTAAGTGTAGAACCTTCTTCAATAGCAGTTTCTAATGCTCCGTAAAATAGAATCCATTCTCCCATAAATCCACTGGTTGGTGGAACACCCATAATTGTAAGTGCACCAATAACTGCACAAACGGCAGTGATTGGCATCTTTCCAGCAAGACCACCAAGTTTAGAGATACTACGTGTGCCAACTTTGACAATGATAATTCCAGCCATCATGAAGAGGATTCCTTTTCCAAGTCCGTGAGTGATGTACATCATCTCAGCACCTGCAAGACCCATTACAGACATGGAACCAATACCAAATAGCAAGTATCCCATCTGGCTGATACTAGAATAAGCAAGTAATCGTTTTAGATCATCTTGCATCAAGGCCATTGCACCACCATAGAGCATTGTTACAAGACCCCAAATATGGAACCAAATAGACAATTCTGCAAATGTGGATGGTAAGAATTCAACAATTAATCTAAAGATACCATAGGCACCAATTCCAATCATTGCAGGGGACAAAAGTGCACTAATTGGCGTAGGTGCTGAACCGTGAACATAAGGTAACCAAACATGGAACATAAAGACGGCTAGTTTCACTCCAAGGCCAATTGCAATTGCAATTGCGGAAATCATTACAATGTCTTGAGGAATTTCAGATTCTTTGATATCAGCAAAGTCAAAGCTACCAATAGTTAGTCCAATCATTAAGAATCCTAATAGTAAAACAACTGCACCGGCGTGAGTCCAAAAGAGGAACATCAAGCCAATCTTTCTTCTTGGACCATCACCCCAGAGAGCAACTAAGAAGAAACCAGGAATCAACATTACCTCAAAGAATATGTAAAATTCAATCAGATTTGTGGACATAACTGTACCAAGCATTCCCATTGCAAATACAAGATAAAGTGCAAAGTAAAGACCAGATTTTGCGTTTACATAATTAGAAAGAGCAGATGATTCAACAACAGAACTTTGTCCACTTGAAGAAGGATTCATCTTTTGTTCTTCTTCAAATTGTTCGTGGAATTTGTGAATCATGTATGGTTTTGAGTAAAGTACCAAAATTGTTGATAGGACATAGATGATTATTGCAAATGGAGATGCCAAACCATCAAGTAAGAAACCAAATTCTCCAAATTGTTCTGTCCATGGATAGTGTTCCTCTACAGTTCCAGATAATGCTGCATTGACTACAAGTATTGTGGTGTATAGTAATATTGCAAATGTGAACCACATGGCAGGAGTTGGTCCTACTTTTCTTCCCAAGATGTAGGCTATTGGAGATAAGAGTAGTGGCAAGAAAACTGCCTGTAATAATGCGTATTCCATTATCCTTTCAAACTCCTGAAGTCTGCAATATCGACATTCTGATACATACGATATGCTACAATGATTAATGACAGTCCAACTGCTACTTCTGCAGCAGCAATTGCAATAGAGAACAATGCCAATGTTTGACCGCCACTATGTGGCAAAAATCTACCAAATGCAACTAAACTGAGATTTGCAGCATTGATGATAATTTCAACTGCAAATAACATTCTGATGAAATTACGTTTAACAGCAAGGCCATAGATGCCTATACCCAGTAAGGCTACAGATACAAGTGTAAAATCAATTAGTTCGTTGGTCATTCTCCACATCCTCTCGTTTTGCTAAAACAAGTGCTCCTGTTACAGAACCAGCTAAAATCAATCCCATCAAAATTAGTGCAGGCCAGTAATAGGTTACAAAGTCTGTACCAATATCTCTAAAGTCAACAGGTGGTTCATCAGTTGTAATTGTTTTAATTCCAGAATCTAAAAAGACTGCACCTAATGCAACCATAACAACCATCATCAAACCGATTCCGGCAAACTTTCGTCTTTTATCTTCAATTTTTTTGAATATGAGTTCTCTTTTTACCAACATGACAGTAAATAAGATGAGAACAGCAATTGAACCAACATAAACTGCAAGTTGGAATAATGCAACAAATGGGGCATCTAACAAAAAGAAGAATCCAGCAATACCACCAAGAGTTCCCATTAATGCAATAGAACCATAAATCAATGATCTTAATTCAAGTGCTGCAATTGCAGAACCAATTGTAATTACAGTAAGAGCTAAGAATGCAGCATCAGCCATGTGTTGCACCTCTATCAGTGATTTGAATTTCACTATCTTGTGTAAGGTATGGTTTTACTGCAAGTTGGGCAGGAGTGTAAATTAGACCTTCTTTAGTAAATGAAGATAATTCATAATCATTTGTCATGTAAAGTGCATAGAAAGGACATGCGTCAACACAAAGACCACAGAAAACACATTTTCCATAATCAATTTGAGGCATGATAGATTTTTTATTTTGTTTTTGTTCTTCGGGAACTTTTACCATTGCAATAGCTTCAGCTACACCTTCACAAGCAATTGAACACAACTGACATCCAGTACAGTGATCATGGAATAGCATATGTCGTCCTTTCAATCCAGCTATACCAACGCCAGTTGAAGGATCAAATTGGTAACCATCACCTACAAACTTGAGTTTCTCTTCAGGGTAACGAAGTGTAAATCGTTTAATCGCAATGTGTTTAATTCCAGAGTTTAATGCACGAATAATTCCAGTTGCAGTTCCCATTATTGTAATCCTCCTGGTCCCAAGACTCCAGCGTAAAGCAAGCCTAGTGCAATAAAGATGTTAACGAATGCTAATCCGATTAATTTTGTCCAACCAAGACTTAACAACATATCAATTCTAATTCTTGGGAATACACCTCTAGGTAACAGAATGAAGAAAATCACACCAACTGTTTTTAGAACAAACCAGAGAGTTCCATTTAGCATTTCTTGATCAAACAATGGCAATCCAGGGAATGGACCTACAGTGAGAGGACCCATTTCAACTCCAGTAAGTAATTCTTCTGGGAATGGAGGAACAACCATTGGGCCATTCCATCCACCTAAGAACAAAACAACAAACAATCCTGCAAATGCATAAAGTTTCAGATATGTTCCTAATTGGACTAGACCATACATCATTCCAGAGAATTCAGTTAACCAACCAGCAACAATTTCACTCTCTGCTTCTGGCAAATCAAATGGAATTCTTTCTAATTCTGCAAGCATTGTGATAAAGAAGACAATAGCACCAACTGGCAAAAATACAATCCATGGGAAACTAGATTGACTAGCTGCAATTTCAGATAAGTTAAGAGTGCCTGTAAGAATTACAACTCCTAACAAAGACAGGATTAATGGAATTTCAAATGAAACCATCTGGAATAGGGCTCTAATACCACCGATGAATGGGAATTTACTGTTAGCAGACCAGGCTGAAAGAATTGTTATGATTGGGAAGAAACCAATTACTGCAAAAACACCTAGTAATCCCAAATCCACATCTGCAACTACCCAACCAGGAGCTACAGGGATTAATGCAACAAATGCGGCAGCTGTTGCAACAAAAATTACAGGGGCTGCCCAAAATATTGGCTTGTCAGCCTTTGCAGGAATAATAATTTCTTTAGAAATTAGTTTTAGACCATCACCTGCTAATTGTAAAATACCTTCAATCTTTCCACAATAGAAAGGACCTACTCTGAGTTGTAATTTAGCAAGCATCTTTCTTTCAACAAAAATTGTTGCAGCAGCTATGAGAGCAGCAAATCCAAATCCAGGAAATGCCATTACTCTAAACATATCAGTTGCCATGAATGCTTTAAGAATTGGTAGACTACGCGTAGGGTCTGCCAGCCAAGTCATTGCAAGGAATGGTGTAAGTAATTCACCATCAATTATAGGCATTTCAATATAGAATAAGAGAATTTGAATTAGAGGAAGACCAATTAGAGATACAATAAACAATATCCAAAATGCATTATCAAGAATAGATTTGATGAATTCGCTTAGTTTGAATTTTGGTGCTAGAGCTGACATTTATCTATCTGCCTCCACTGGCCAATAATTAAGACTCCAATATACGGATGGCATGTTACCTAGTTTTTCACCAATCAAAAGATTAGGCATTGCAAGTAAGTTTCTAAATGAAGGAACACTCATTTTTACTCTATAAGGTTCGGTCTTACCATCAGATACAATATAACATCCAAGAGAACCTCTGCCAGATTCTACGCGTTTGTATACAGTAGCAGGTCCTTTAGTCTTAGGATTTGGTTTTAGTTTTGTTCTAACAGAACCAGATTTTGGCATTTTTTGTAATGCTTGTCTAATAATATTGCAACTTTCCATCATGTCAAGCCATGGTACTTTAGAACGAGCATAGGAATCTCCTTCTTTCATGACATTAGTATGAACATCTAATTCATCATAGACATCATATGGTGCTTTTACTCTCAAGTCATAATCTACGCCACTTGCTCTAAGAACGGAACCAGTTGTTCCGTATCTAATTGCATTTTCACGTGATAACACACCGGTGTCTTGCGTTCTTGAAATCAAGATAGGGTTATCATAAAACACTGCAGCATATTCTTTGATACGTTTCTCAAAGTAATTTACTTGACGTAAACAAACATCTTCAAAGTTTGCAGGTAAGTCATTTCTTACTCCACCAGGAATAAAGTGTGCATGGGTTACTCTAGCTCCAGATACTTTTTCCATAAGATCAATTAAGAGTTCTCTGTCACCTGCAGGCCACATAAACATTGTAGAATGACCTAAGAAAATTCCATAAATTGCAAGCCAATACATTGTATAGATACAACGATTTAATTCAGAACAAATTACTCTAACATACTTTGCACGTTCTGGAACTTCAATTCCAAGAATTTCTTCAGCACCTAAAACGTATGGATAAAGGACATTACAAGAATCATGAATGACAGGTCTTTCTAAGTGAGGAACATTGGTAATGTAGTTTCTATATTCTGCCATCTTTTCTTCGCCACGATGAACATATCCTGGATCAGGATCACATGCAACAATATAGTCACCATCAATTTGAACAACAATTCTCATGTGACCAGAACCTGGATGTTGTGGTCCAACGTTGAGAGTCATGATTCTCTCATCTACTTTTTTCAGTGCTAATCCTGGAGGCATTATATCAGTCATTTTCATCTACCCTTTATTGCAAAGTCCTTTCGAAGTGGTGGTAAATCTGCCCAATCTTCAGGCAAAAGTAATCGTCTATTATCTGGATGACCGTCAAAGTAAACACCTAACATTTCAAAAACTTCTCTTTCACCAAACTCTACACTGTAGAAAATATCTCTAAGACTTGGTAATTTTGTAGAGTCTTGTCCTGGAATTGGAGTAGATTCTCTAGGAGCACGGGTAGATAATGTAAGAACTTGTCTTGCAAGAGAAGATTCAGTGTAGGAGCCAAGGTGGTAAACTACCTCAATTTCATTTTCTGCAGGAAAATCTACGCCTGTAACAGATTCTGCATGGTCATAATGTAAGTCATCACGAATGAATTGTGCTACATCATGAACACTCTCTTTACTTGTTTTAATTCCAACTCGGTCTTCTTTTACAAAGTCTACCTCGACTTTATCACCAAATTTTTCAATTAGTTTATCAGAAATACCTTTTTCAAATGCAGGAAGTTCCACTGGTTTTTCTTCAACCTTTGCTGCTGGTTTTGGTGCAGGTTTAGGTGGAGTTGGTTTCTCTTCAGCTTTTACCTCTGTTTGGGGTTTTTCAGAATCACTACTCATTATACAAACTTCCTAGCCTTCATCCTCTTAATTTTCTCTTGTAACAAAATACATCCTTGTATGAGAGTTTCAGGTCTAGGTGGGCAACCCGGAACATAGACATCAACTGGAATCACTCCGTCAATTCCTGGAAGTACATTGTATGAATCAAAATACAATCCTCCAGTAATTGCACAAGCTCCCATAGCAATTACGTATTTTGGTTCTGGCATTTGATCATAAACTAATCTGAGACGTGGTGCCATCTTTCTTGTAATAGTTCCTTGAACAACAACTAGATCACATTGTCTTAGTGATCCAAATGCTTCAATGATACCAAATCTTTCAACATCATATCTTGGACTTGATGCGGCACCAAATTCTACACTGCAACAAGCTGTTTCAATGTGGACAGGCCAGAGTGACCAAATTCTACCCCAATTGATAGCGTAGCCCAATGGTTTGTCGATTGCTTTTTCTAAAATATCTCCGAGTTTTCCTACAAAGACATTTGCGTTTTCTGGTGTTACTAAGTCTTTAAGCAATCTTATCTCCTCTCCTCGTTAATTTGATTTGTATAAAAAACTACCATATTTTTCGTCTCCCTGATTGATACAATGCAAATGCCATTGCACCAAACATTATAGCTAAAAATCCCATCATTGGTAAAGTTGCACTCTTTGGTAATTCTAGCAGTGCACTACCCCAAGCATACAAGAAAATTGCCATCACATCAAAAACGACAAACATGAGAATGTACGGATAATACTGCATCATAAAATGTGTACGACCTTCTCCAGTTGGAACTTGACCACATTCCATTGGCAAGAATTTTACAGGATTACTACGTTTTCGGGGAGAAACCATTCGAGAAATAATCAATGCAGGTGCCATTGCTGCTATACCAAAGGCAAACATCAATACCACAGTACTGTAATTGCCCGCTAATTCCCCGACCAATTTAGCTTTTCACCCTGATTTTTGTATAAAAAGGTATGTTTCAGATTTTGGGTTTTAGATCGAAAAAAAGATTTTTTTTCTAAACTGCTTTATAGAACATTGTCAAAGTGCGATCATGTCATTGAATGTTGGAGATACCGCTCCAAATTTTGAGCTTCCAGATACAGAACTAAAATTGCGGACTTTGGACGAATTCAAAGGAAAAAAGATTGTTCTTACATTCATTGTGGCAGCAAGTTCTCCTGTTTGTGAGACAGAATTGTGTACACTAAGAGATTCTTGGCAAGAAATTGCAGATACAGGTGCACAAATAGTTGCAATCAGTAATGATGGACCATTTGCAAATAAAGCATTTGCAGAAAAACATAACTTCAATTTTCCATTATTGGGAGATTACAATAGTAAAACAATTGGAGACTATGATATTTTGATGAAAGACTTGCTTCACATCAAAGACTACAACGCAGCAAAACGTTCTGTATTTGTAATCATGGAAGACGGAAAAATTGGGTACAAATGGGTTTCAGAAGATCCATTAAAAGAACCAAACTACGACGAGATTAAAAATTTCCTCAAGTAGGAAAAATTTCTTTTTTATTCTATATCTGCAATAATGTCGCCTTTTGCGACAGTTGCGCCTTCTTTAATTTTGAGATTTTTAACTTCACCATCTTTGTGTGCCTTTACTCCAACTTGCATCTTCATGGATTCTAAAGTACAAACGACATCACCTTTCTTGATAGAGTCACCTTCAGTAACTGCAATTGACACGACTTTACCAGGGATTTGGCTTTTGAGTGCCACTTGAGCACCACCGCCACCTCCGCCACCAGAGTTTTTGTAAACTATTTCGTCAAAGTGAGTATTCATGTTTAGTGTAACTGGGACATTATCAATTACAAGATTCATTTCACTAGTTGCAGTATCAAGATATTTTGCTTTATGATATTGTTGATCTAAAATGAATTCTATACCTTTTGCATTCATGCTAAGGATTTTCAATTGATGTTCTTTGTCATTGATCTTAATCACATAATCATTGTTACCTAAGTTTTCAGTAATTTTTCCTTCAAATGATTTTTCAACATCAGTTACCTTATAGTCCATTAATCATCAATCCAGTTTATTTTTCCAGGTTGCACTGCTTGCAGTATCGTTTTGAACTCTGTTCTTAAAGTATTCAGAATGAATAATGGCTGCAGCCAAAGCAGCTTCACTCTTCTCTTCTTTTTCTTTCTTAAGGTCTTCAGATAGTTTGTCAATCATGCCATAACGTTTCAAAAAGTCAGTTGATAGTTCACCATTTTTGTATTCTTCAGAGTTTAGAATGGTTTTGTAAAGTGGAATTGATGTTTCAACACCTTGAACATACATGTCATTTAATGCAGTAAGCATTCTAGTTCTAGATTCTTCAAATGTTGGGCCCCATGTACAGAGTTTTGCCATCAAGGAATCGTAAAATGGAGATACGGTACATCCAGGATACAGATAAGTATCACATCTAACATTTGGTCCTGCAGGAATTGTTACATCTGGAACAGGGCCAGTTGAAGGTGCAAAGTCCAAAAATGTATCTTCAGCATTGATTCTACATTCAATGGCATAACCATTCATCTTTAGATCTTTTTGTTTGAATGGAAGTGGTTCGCCATTTGCAATATCAATTTGTAATTTGACAAAGTCTAATCCTGAAACCATTTCACTGATTGGATGTTCTACTTGGAGTCTTGCATTAATCTCAATAAAGTAAAATTCACCATTGTCTGCTCTAAGGAATTCGGCAGTACCAAGATTAGTGTAATTGACAGCTTCTGCGGCTTTAACAACTAATTCACCAATCTCTTCTCGTTTTGCTTCATCTACAACAGGGGAAGGGGTTTGTTCAATTAGTTTTTGATTTCTTCTTTGAATAGAGCATTCTCTCTCAAAGAGATGTACAGCATTACCATGATGATCTCTACACATTTGGTATTCAATGTGTCTAGTTTTTTCTAAGAATTTTTCAACAATGATTGCTGATTTTCCCACAGCAGCGATAGATTCAGAGGTTACGGTTTCAAAACCTTCTCGTAATTCTTGATCAGTAGTAACTAATCTAATTCCACGACCACCACCACCATAAACGGATTTCAAGAGTACAGGGTAACCAATTTCATTTGCAATTTTTTCTGCTTCTTCTGCAGTATCTACTAGTCCTGGACTTCCAGGTACAGTTGGAACTTGAGCCTTTAGCATTGCTGCTTTACATTCCATTTTATCACCACATAGATTCATAGAATCAGCAGAGGGGCCAATGAAAGTAATTTTATTTTTTTCACACAATCTTGCAAAATCATCGTTTTCAGAAAGGAAACCATAACCTGGATGTACAGCATCTGCACCAGATGACAACATCACTTCAAGAATTTTTTCTTGATTAAGATAAGATTTTGCAGGAGCAGCTTCTCCAATGTGATAAGATTCATCAGCTTTCTTTACATGTAAAGAATTGTAATCTTCATCAGAGTATACTGCAACAGTTTTGATACCTAATGCATTACATGTTCTAATTACTCTGAGAGCAATTTCTCCTCTGTTAGCGATAAGTACTTTTTCAATCATTTTAATCACAAATTGATATTTCCATGTTTTCTAGGAAGTTGTTTGTCTCTTTTGTTTGCAAGCATTTTAAGAGCTTTAATTAACATAGGTCTTGTTTCTGCAGGATCAATTACATTATCAACGGTTCCATGAGATGCTGCAACATATGGATTTTCGAATTTTTCTGTAAACTCATCAATTAATTTCTTCTTAAGTTCTTCAGGGTTGTCTGCATCTGCCAAGTCTTTTCTATTCATGATTTTTACAGCAGCTTCTCCACCTAATACAGCACAACGTGCAGTTGGCCATGCATAATTAATGTCAGTTCTAAGATTCTTACTTCCCATTGCAATGTATGCACCACCATATGCTTTTCCAATTACAAGTGTAATTCTTGGAACTGTTGCTTCACAATATGCATAAAGCAACTTACTACCATGTCTTATGATACCATTGTGTTCTTGATTAGAACCTGGCATGTAACCTGGTGTATCTACTAGTGTGATTATTGGGATGTTAAATGCATCACAAAACCTAATGAAACGTGCAGATTTGTTTGATGAATCAATATCAAGTGCTCCTGCCAAATGCATCGGATTATTTGCAATTATTCCAACTACTTGACCATCCATCCTAGCATAACCCACAACAATATTTGGTGCAAATAGCTCATGAACTTCAAAGAACTCATGATTATCCACAATGGAGTTGATGATTTCTTTCATATCATAAGGTTGTAATGGATTTTCAGGTATAACATTAATGAGATTATTATCTAATCTATTTGGATCATCATCAGTTTTTATTTTTGGAGGTTCTTCAGAATTGTTTTGTGGAATGTAAGAGATTAGTTTCTTGATGTAGTCCATGCATTCGTATTCGTTTTGTGCAACAAAATGTGCAACTCCACTTTTTGAACCATGTGTCATAGCTCCACCAAGATCATCCATTGAAATTTCTTCACCCAAAACGGTCTTTACAACATCAGGACCAGTAACAAACATTGATCCTGCCTTTTCCACCATTACGACAAAGTCTGTCATGGCTGGTGAATATACTGAACCTCCTGCAGAAGGACCAATACTTGCTGTAATTTGAGGAACAACTCCTGAAGCTAATTGGTTATGATAAAAGATATCTGCAAATCCATCAAGACTCATTATTCCTTCTTGAATTCTTGCACCACCAGAATCCATGATTCCAATAACAGGACATCCAGTTCTAACTGCATGATCCATTAGTTTAGTAATTTTTTTTGCACCCATTTGACTTAAGGTTCCACCAAGAACTGTGAAATCATAAGCAAATACGAAGATTTGTCTACCGTTGACATTTCCATAACCACCAACTACACCATCAGTAAAGAATTTCTTTTTCTGCATATCATATTCATGATAATGATGAGTTACCATTGGATCTATTTCGGTAAAACTACCCTCATCCAATAGAAGATCGATTCTTTCTCTAGCAGTTAATTTGCCTTTATCATGCTGTGCTTTGATCCTATCTTGACCACCACCTTGTTGAGATGTTTTGTGTTTGTTACCATAATCTTCCAGTTTTTCTGAATGCATGATAGTAATCTAATCCAAAACGGTTTCCTATATTAATTTAGTTTACAGAAATTTGGATCGAAATTTTTTAGAGAATAATAGACGAGTTTGAAAAGAAATTGGAAAATTATGAGTTAATAATTGGGAATTTTTTATTGGTTGCTTTCTGGTATGAATGAAAAGTGCTTTTTTGCTCACTGCAGTTCTTACACATACAAAATTGAGAGACATTAGCAATATCACAGCTTTCCTGAAACTCACATTGTTGACATCCAGCAGGACCACCACATACTATACACTGTAATTCATTAATTTCAGCACATTTTTCATGTTTCACACCTAGTCCTTTTGCCCAAAGACCAATTTCATTAATCTCAATTTTTTCATTACATACAATACAAGTTCCAGGGAACTTCATGGGGATTTTTCTCCAACTCATGGTATCATTTCAATCTCCTTTTGAATAATATCACCAAACGTTTCTTCTAGTTCCAATTCTAAGGTTTTATTTTTTATACAAAATAAAACAAAAGGCAACCCAAATGTAACAAATGCACTAGAAGACAAATGTAATTTTTTTGCCATTACAGAAGAAAGTGATTTTATTTTTGCACCATCCCAACGAATTCTATTTAGTAAAGGCCACGAAAGATTGTATTGTGCATATCTAACCCTATCATCATCACGATAAAGTTTGATCAAAATATCATTAAGGTATCGGAGTAATCTCCAATTTTGCGTTCTGACAATTTTTCCATAGAGCATATCAGCTTCAGAAATTATTTCTAAATATTTTGCAAATGTTTCAGGATCTAAACTACTTGTAACAATACTAGAGTAAAATGCATTAATTTTTTCCCTAGGATCAATTTGCATTGAATACAAAACACCTCTAGCTTCTTCAACAGATTTTGATTTGAAAAATGCATTAATTCCATCTTCGACATCAATATTTTCAAAGGTAGTTTCTGTTTGTGGATTAAATCCTGTAACCATTGACTGTGTTAAATTAATCATCGAGCGTATGTCACCTCTAGCTTTGTCAATTACTTTGATTAATGAACCGGGACTGAGTTTTGCATTTTCTTTTTTCAAAACATTTTCTAAATAAACTCGAAGAAGGCGTGGAGGAATTTTTTTAAAAGAAATTGTTTTGGTAACTTTTTTGATATTTTTCATTTTATCTGAAGTGTCATCATTTGCGGCAAGAATAATTGGAACTGTTGGTTCTTTTAGAATATCAACAAGTGCTGCAACACCGCCATAATCTCCACGACCATGAATTCCATCTACTTCATCAACAAAGATCATAGGAGTTCCAAGAACGCTTACATTTCCCAAAACAGGGGTAAGTATCTCATTAATTCGAGATTTACTTCTAACATCACTAGCGTTTAACCCAATCATGTCATAACCAAATTGTTTGGCAACAAGGAATGCCATAGTTGTTTTTCCTATTCCAGGAGGGCCAACCAGGAGTAGAGGTTTTGTGCCTTTTTTCCATTTAGCAAACCATTCCATGATTGCAGCACGAGATTCTTCATTCCCAACCATATCAGAGATATTTTGAGGTCGGTGTTTTTCAGACCACATCAATTTTATCACTTTCTTGGAAGATTTTTGTTCAAATCGGACCAGATGTTTTCTTCTTGTAATTTCTTATACCAAAATTGATTATAATGTTCTACAGTAAGAAATAGGAATTCTAAAAATTTAGTATGTGAAAAATTATCAGGTAATTTTTCTAAAGCATCTCTTGCTTCTCTCAAATAAGATTCACTATGTTTCATTGTTTCTTCAAATCCACGTTTTGCATCATTCATCTTTAATGAATAAAATAATGGCCAGGAAGGAATTTTTGCAGCTTTATCCCTAATACTATCTTCAATTTCATTCCCACACCCTACACATTCAGCAGCTTTTGCCATTCCAGTGTAAAAAATATCAGCTAAAGGTGCTCGATTTAGAGCCATGTTTCTACCAGCAGTTCCCATTACAGAACGATATTTTTTATAACTTTCAATTAATTCTACTTCAGTAATTTCAGTAGGTTTTTCTTTTAATTTTGTATCAAGGTATTGTCCAATTCTTGCTTGCTTAAAACCCTCTTCAAATTCTTTGAGTACATCTTCACCGCCTTTTGAAATTTTTTCTCTTGCAAGTTTCAAAATATATGGATTCATTAATTTGTAATCGTCCAAGTATTCCAAGTCTTCATCTTTATCTACAATTCTATCCATTGGTTCACTGAGATCAATTGCAATAATGTGACCATCAACAATATCTTCTCTCATGGTAGTGTTTGGATCGTCTTTGAAATAATTGGTAGATGCGTCAAAAAGACCATTAAAAACAGGAAATGTCATTTTGACAAAATTAGAATTTAAAATTCTAAGTACTCTATCATGTAAGGTGTCAAAATCCTGTAGTTTTGATTTTATAGGCTCAATTTCAGATGCATTCAAAATAATTTCAGTAGAGCCTACTTCTTCAGCAAATTGCTGTTGTGTGGTGTTTGGGGATTCATCAGCATTAATTTGTTCAAATAGATTTTTTGCAAATCTTTTAGCAAATGTAGGAAACTCATCTTCAGCCTCTTGTTTATACTGATTAAATAATTTGAATCCCTTAGATTTGAATAAGCCCTGTTTGATGATTTGTTTTCCAGGTTTTGTTCCCATTAAAGCACTTTTACTAAAAATTGATTCGTCTTTTCCACTCACATTCAAAATTCAATGTGTTGTTATTTATGCTTTCAAGAGAAAAATTTTCTTCACTTAAATTACGAATCAAGTATATTTTGTTATGGAAGTTATTGAAATTCTTCGCGAAGTTTCAAACAAGATTTATGAAAATGTAAAAGAACTTGCAGGTACTGAACATGCTGCCGGAGATTTTGGAAGAGGAGCTGGTGGAGATATCTCAAGAAACATAGACATTGTTGCTGAAAAAACGGTTCTTGATTTTCTAAAAGAAATTAATTTTCCATGTATAGTTTTAGGTGAAGAATGTGGTAGAGTAGAATTATCAAAGGAGCCAAAAGGATTTGTCATAATGGATGCAATTGATGGTTCTGCAAATGCAGTAAGAGGTGTGCCCTTCTTTTGTAGTTCATTAGCTTTTGCAACAGAAAACAAACTTAGTTCCATCACAGATGGAGTTATCACGAATCTACATAATGGTGAAATGTATTGGGCATCAAAAGACAAGGGATCTTATTTTAATCAAGAACAAATGAAAGTTCACAATCAAGACCCAATTTACAAAATTGTAGGAATTAACACATCAGGCGCATCAACTGAATTAATGAAGAAACTTTATCCAATTTTTGAAAATCATAACCATACAAGACATTTTGGTGCTAATGCTCTTGAAATGGCATTATTTGCAAGGGGGTTAATGGATATTTTCATAGATTTACGAGATAAGATAAGGATTCAAGATATTGCAGCAGGTTATTTGATAGTTAAAGAAGCTGGAGGATTATTGCTAGATGCAAATCTGGATCCATTAGATGCAGATCTAAGTTATGACACAAGAGTTTCTTTTATCGCAGCTGCAAATCAGAAAATTCTTGATGAAATAATGTCACAAATCAATGAACAAAATTTCTAATTTTTCGTTAAGAAATTAATTTTTTCATCAAGTTTAAGAGAAATATATTTATCCAAAGTAGCGAAAAAACTTGTGGTATGGTTAGTGAGACAAAGGCCAAGGTCATTTACAGAGAATTATTAAAAGAAGATCTCGTCATTATTAGATTACTTCCAGAAGGCGGAATGCCAGAATACAAAACAGGTCAATTTTTGACAATAGGTGTTCCAATACCAGCAGAAAAAAAGATTGTTAGAAGAGCATATTCAATTGCATCACATGCAGAAAATAGAGATTATTTTGAATTTGTAATTAGATGGGTAAGAAAGCCACTTCCAGGTAGAGTAACTACAGAATTATTCTATTCAAGTGTTGGCGATGAAGTTTGGTTAGGAGATCCTAGTGGAACAGCATTGCAAATTAGCGATGTCCTTCCAAATGGACAAGAGGATAAAAGAAGAGTGATTTGTGTTGGTGGCGGTACAGGTATTGCACCATTTGTTGCATTTGCAAAACACTTCCATGACACAAATGACAAAAGAGAAGTTGTTGTTTTACATGGTGCCAGTTATGTAGATGAATTAAGTTACAAGCGTCTCTTTACAGACTTGGAGAACGAAAGTGAGAAACGAGGAAGAGACCAATGGAATTTTAGATATAGAGCAGCAATAAGTAGACCAAAGGAATTTTTCAACAGATCATGGAATGGTCATGTAGGCAGAGTAGAATCATTCTTTGCACCTGATAAAAAAACAGGAATGTCACCTGTAGAAGAAATGGTAGGAGAAAAGATTACTCCAGAAAATACCATAATCTACATTTGTGGTTATCAAGGTACCATCGATGGGGTAATTGATTCTCTAGGACCACAAGGCTTTGTTACAGAACATGAAAAAAAGCCAGACGGTAGTTTTGGTATCAAGTTTGAATCCTACGGATAAAAAACAAATCTTCTTTTCAAGATCTATTATCACTATACCAACATTACCTGTGGATTTTTATAGTAATACTTTTTTTCAAAAGCATGACAGAACTCAAATGTAGAGATTATGGTTTTGAATGTGATTTTGTAGCTGATGGAGAGACAGAACAAGTTATTGAAAACTTTAGAAATCACACTGAAGAGGAACATGGAATAGATTATTCTAAAGAAGCCATCATGCAATTTCTATTGAGAAAGCAAGGTCTTTAAGAAAATTAGTTTTCTAACTTTTGCATTCTAACTGACAAAACAGGAAGTTCTTTGTCTATGATTTTTTCAACTGCAGGAACAATACCTTTTCTGGCTTTAACATTCTCTTCATAGAGTTCAGCAATTTGATCTCTAAACAATAATTTGATTCCGGGAAGAGAAGTGATGTCTTCATTTACAGCTCTTGGTTCTGAAATATCCATGATGAGAGTACCTTTCTTCTTTTCTTCCATAACCAATCTAATTCTTTCATGAGTGATTATGAAATAGTCTGCAGTTGTTGCAACAAACACAATATCATATTTGTCTAAACCTGCTAATGCAATATTAAAATCAACAGGGGTTCCACCTACAACATCTGAAAAACCTGTAGCTCTATCAAAAGTTCTGCTAGCAACATCATAAGGAATTTCTTTCTTGTTGAGAGTTTTTGCAACCTGTGCTGCAGATTCACCAGTTCCCATCAACAATACCTTCTTTTTAGCATCCAACCCAGCTTTTTCATCAACCAGTTTTACTGCAATATCACCTAGAGAGATAACATCTTTCTCAATTCCAGTAGCATCTCTCATTTTTGTGGCTAATCTAATGACACTTTCAAATAGTTTGTTCAAAATCTTACCAGAAGTTCCTGCTTGTTTTGCTTTTTCAAGAGATTGAACAATTTCATCATAGACTTCTCTCTTACCTACAACAAAAGAATCAAGTCCTGCAGCTAGACGTAATAAATTAAGATACACATCGTTGCCTTTGTAGACTTCAATTGTTTGATCAAAATGATCAATATCAATTTGTTCTAAAGAGGATAGTGATACCCAAGTGTCTTTAACTTGATTTAAGATAAGACCTTTTGCTTCATCTCTTCTTGTATCAGGAGAATCTTCATCTTCAACATTACTTACTGTAAAGATTTCAACTCTGCTTGCAGTTTGAATAATTATACATTCATCAACACCAGGAATTTTTTTGAATTCTTCACATGCAGCAGACACGTCTTTGAATTCAAATTTTGATAAAGAGTGAATCGGTACATTTTTGAAAGTCACTCGTGCATTCATTACATCAAAACTTACGTTACCCAAAACATCTCATCCTCATTTAGCTTTTATTTTACTTCTACCACCGTGAGCTGTTCTAAATACATTCATTCCAATAAAGTAATTTTCGTGTAAAGATTCTAAATAAGTAATTTCATCTTCTGTGTCTTTGATTTCTTTTTCTGTTGCATCAGGATTATTCTTTAATGTTTCAAGTTTTAATTTTGTAACTTCTAAAATTTCATCTACACCTCGTTCATAATTTGATTTTCCTTCAAATTCAGGACTAAGAACATTTTCCGGATTATAAGCAGGAGTTTGATCTTGGGGGATTTCTACTTGTCTAGTAACAGATTCTTGTTGTTCAGCAGTTAAAATTGGTCGTGGAAAACGATCATCTTTTTCTAACCAAAATTCAGGTTCACCCATTTCACGTCTAAAGATTTCCTCACCTTGTCTCTTAAAGGTATAATCAGGTGCTTTTGCTGCTTCTGCTTTTATTTCAGCTGCAATTACTTTGTATTCTTCCTCAGCTGCAGATTCAGCTTTTGCTTTTGCTGCTTCTGCCCTCTCAATTGCAGATTTTGCTGCTGCTTCTGCCGCCTCTGCTGCTTCTGCCGCAAGTTCAGCTTCTTTCATAGCAGATGCAGTAACATCAGATGCGTTTGTAGAACTACTTTCACCCTTATCTGAAGAAGAATCTACTTTTTGAGTTTCAGGAGTTTTTTCTTCTACATCTTCCTTTTTTTCTTCAGACATCAAATTTTTACTAAAATAGCCTGAATTTTAATATTCTTGTGACAAAGACTGCAAATCATTAGTTTTAGAACGAAAAAACAATTCTGATCGGTTCGAAATTTGATTGAATGAAAATAATGGCGCCCTCGGCGGGATTTGAACACGCGTCTCAGCCGTGACAGGGCCGAATTCTAGACCGGGCTATACTACAAGGGCACAAGTTCAATGAATCAAATTGCCAGATTAAAAGTTTCTGTCACAACAATAAATTTTGTAAAAGACTAAATTATACACGTAAAGCATTTTTCGTGAGGGTCTATGGCGCAGCCAGGTAGCGCACCGGACTTTTAATCCGGTTGTCAAGGGTCCGAATCCCTTTAGACCCGCTACTTTTCTTTTTCATTAAATAATTTCATCAATTTGTTTTTTCAAATCTTCAAGAGAAGATTTGATCTTGTTTTCTCTATGAGTAAGATCAGTTCTAAAATCATTAATTTTTTTGAGTCTATCTAAAATCATTCGTTTTTGTTCATCATAACCTGAAGAACCATGGGATTTTCTCTCCTTTAGAGAGGATACAACAGTTATAGAAGAAATTATTTCTGAGACGAGGTTAGGATCAACTTTAGTGTCAACCACAGATTTTTTGATATCAGATGGAGTAAGTTTTGAGATTGGTTTTTTTGATAAATGTGCCAATTGGGTTAAAGACCCAGCAATTTTATGAGTTACACGGAATGGAATTCCTTCTTGAACTAATTTTTCTGCAATATCTAATGCAATAAGATTACTAGATTCTGTTACTTTTTTCATTTGTTTTTCATTTACTTTCAAAGTAAGAAGCATTGATTTGAAAATTAAAAGAGTGTTGATTGAAATTTTTGATGTGGACCAAATTGAAGATTTTATCTGTTGCAAGTCACGTCCATAACCAGAAGCCAATCCTTTAACAGTAGTTAAAATTGCAGTAAGATTTCCAATTACCTCAGCTGTTTTTCCACGAGTTAGTTCTAATATGTCAGGATTTTTCTTTTGAGGCATTACGCTTGATGGGGATGTAAATTCATCAGCTAATTCAACAAAGGAAAATTCAGAGGTAGACCAAATTACAAAGTCTTCAGCAATTTTACTTAGGTTGGTCATCAGAATTGAGATCATTGAGACATATTCGGCTACAAAGTCACGAGTACTAGTTGCATCAATTGAATTTTCAACCAAATCATCAAAACCCAGCATCTTTGCAGTGCTATGTCTATCAATTGGAATGCTTGTTCCCCCAACAGGTCCTGCTCCCAATGGACTTTGATTAATTCTTTCAAATGTTCCATAGAGTCTTTGAAAGTCTCTTGACAAAACATCCGCATGTGCAAGAAGATAATGTGAAAATAAACCAGCTTGAGCTTGTTGGAGATGAGTGTAAAGTGGCATGATGGTTTTTTGGTGATTTTTAGCCACAGAAACTAGCGCTTCAATAGTATCTAAGAGACAATTACAGATAATATTGATGTCATCTCTAATCTTCATTCGGATATCTAAAACAACTTGATCATTTCGTGAACGTGCAGTATGCATTTTACCACCACTAGCCATTCCAGCTCTTTTGATTACTAGTGATTCAATTAATTCATGAATATCTTCAGCGCCTGATGATGAATCAAATGTTTCATCTTTTAATGTCTCTAAGGAAGAAAGAATCTTTTTTGCATCATTTTTTGTGATTATATTTTGTTGGTATAACATCAAAGCATGAGCTTGACTTCCAACAATATCATAAAAAGCGATTGCATTATCATCATCAATGGATGAAACATAATCTAAAGTAATATCACTCAAATCATTTCCAAGACGTGAACGATACATTACCTAAGGTTCTAGAATGGTTATATATAGCATCGACGCTTTTGCCCACATGAGTCAAGATATCAAACAGCTTCGAGTAAAACTATTCGACGAGTTATCAAAGATTGTAGATCCAGAAATTAACACATCAATTGTAGAACTAGAATTAATTGATGAAGTTGATATCAATGGTAG
>REGK01000055.1 GCA_003702545.1 Candidatus Nitrosopumilus sp. | reverse complement strand
GACGGTAGAACAAGAAATGTTTCAACAATAGAAATTGAAGTAAAGAGAAACCAGGCATAACTGGCTTTACTTGTAATTTTTTATTTTATTCTCTTTTTGAAAATCCGTACTTCTTTTCCATCTTTCTAAATTTTGAAAGTTCTACAAGATCATTGAATTGATCAAAATTCACAACCTTGTTCTTGTATTTTGAAGTCGTTCCTGTTTTCTTTAATTCTTGAAGTATGTTCATTGTTGCAAAAGTATTTGCAAACAATACTGATAATGGATACAAAATTATTTTGAATCCAATTTTGTGTAATTCTTGGGCTGAACTTATTGGAGTTGCTCCACCTTCAATCATGTTTGCGACAAGTGGTGCTTTTATTGACTTTCCAATTTGTTTCATCTCGTCAATTGATCTTGGGGCTTCAACAAATATTGCATCAGCTCCTGTTTTTTTATTTTGTAATCCTCTTTCTATTGCAGCATCAAGTCCTTCTGTTGCTCTTGCATCTGTTCTTGCAACAATAATGAAATCTTTACTCTCTCTTGCATCTATTGCAGCACCAAGTTTTTCTGTGTACTCTTCTTGTGACACAACTTCTTTTCCTTGCATGTGTCCACATCTCTTTGGCCATCTTTGATCTTCTAGAAAAATTCCTGATGCCCCTGCAGACTCTAACTCTTTTACAAGTTTCCAAACACTAAGTGCATTCCCATAACCTGTGTCTGAATCTACTATTACTGGAACTTTAACTGCTCTGCAAATTCTCCTTGCATTGTCAACTGTTTCTGTTGCCCCTATGAATCCATAATCTGGCATTCCAAAGAGAGTGGCTGAAGTTCCATACCCTGTTTGGAACATAGCATCAAATCCTACCTTTTCTGCAATTTTTGCACCAATTGCATCATAAACTCCGGGAATAACCAAAGGCTTGTTTGATTTTAACATACTACGTAAATTTTTCATGAATTTACTTTTTTTCTGAATTATTTATGATTTTAAACTACTATCTTACTTACCCTCTTCTCTATTCTTATGTTAGATGGTATCTTTGTAGAATAACTTCTTGATTTTATCTGGTTCATATTTTATCAGAACATATGCTGCTTTTGATCATATTTTTTTAATTACAGAATGATTTTTTTGTAAAATTATTGATTGTTAACATAACGGATCTATGTAATTTGGATTATTCTCAGTTTAGTCTATTTTGATCTCTTTGCCTTTTTTTTCAACATCTTTTGCATCGATCTTTTTTAGTTCATCTTGAAGAAATTTTCTATATTTTTCAGTTTCTTCAGTAGTCATATTTGCTACATTTGAACTTAAGATTGCTCCCATTGAAGATATTTTTTCTAAAAGATCCATTGCAACAAATCTTCCAACATTTCCTAATCTGAATAGAACATCTAATTGCTTTTTTACAATGTCATTTACTTTGTCTACATCTTGTGCAGTTTCAATACCTTTCTTCGTTAGTTGATATTTTCCATCTTTTGTTTCCTGAATCAATCCTTCATCTAACAATCTTCCAAGCAATGGATAGATCAATCCTGGTGATGGTTTCCAAATCCCATTACTTTGTTCAACTGCATAATCGATGATCTCTTTTCCAGTTTGCTCTTTTTTCTTTAGCAATTCCAGTATAAAGTATCTTGAAAATCCTCTAGGGACTGAACTCCCTACTCTTTGAAACCATTCAGAAATCATCACTAGTGATATCACTAGTGATATATATGAAGATTTTGGAACATGCCTACAATTACTACATATTTATCCCGCATCAAGCAAGTTTGTCTTAAAATGGTCGATTCAATCGAGTTTGATTTGATAATTTGTGGTTCTGGCTTAGCTGGTCTTAGAGCAGCAATTGCGGCTGCAAAAAAAGGACCTCATTTGAAAATTGGTATTGTTTCAAAATTACAGGTAATGCGCTCTCACTCTGTTTCAGCAGAGGGTGGAACTGCTGCAGTTATTCAAGAAGATGCAGGTGATACAATTGAATCTCATGTTTATGATACTGTAAAGGGTAGTGACTTTCTTGCAGACCAAGATGTTGCAGAAAGACTTTGTGTTGAAATGCCACAAGAAATTCATCAACTAGATCACTGGGGTATGCCATGGTCTAGAAAAGAAGATGGAAGAATTGATCAACGAAACTTTGGCGGTTATAGTTTTCCAAGAGCAACTTATGCCTCTGACAAAGTTGGTTTCTTTGAAATGCAAACATTGTATGATACCTGTCAAAAACATGAAAACATTGAATATCTTAACGAATGGTTTGCAACTTCTATTGTTCATGACGGAAAAAAATTCATGGGTCTTACTGCAATTGAATTAGGTTCTGGAACATTTTACACAATCAAAGGAAAAGCTCTCATCATTGCAACTGGTGGTGCTGGAAGATTGTACAGTTTTTCAACTTATGCTTTATCATCAACTCCTGACGGTTTGGATATGGGATTGCGTGCAGGTATGGCACTCAAAGATATGGAGTTTGTACAATTTCATCCTACAGGAATTTTACCCTCTGGTATTTTGATTACTGAAGGTGCAAGGGGAGAAGGTGGTTATCTTCTAAATAACAAAGGTGAAAGATTCATGAAGACTTATGCCGCTGGAAAAATGGAATTAGCTCCACGTGATATTGTTTCTCGTTCTATTATGACAGAAATTCAAGAAGGTCGTGGTTTCAAACATGAAACCGGAGTTGATTGTATGAAACTTGATTTGAGACATCTTGGTGATGAAAAAATCAAAGAGAAATTAGGTGGAATTCGAGAAATCTCTATCAAGTTTTCAGGAATTGATCCTGCTGAAGAATTACTTGACATTAGACCTGTTTGTCATTACATGATGGGTGGACTACATACTGATATTGATGGTGCAACAGAAATCCAAGGCGTTTGGGCTGCAGGTGAGGCTGCATGTAACAGTGTTCATGGCTCAAATAGATTGGGCGCAAATTCTACCTCTGAATGTATTGTTTGGGGAAAAATTACAGGTGAACTTGCAGCTGAATACGCTATGAACAATACCGCTGCAGATCAATGGCCACACCACTTGGTTGCCGCAGAAGAAAAGAGAATCTATGATGGAATTTTTAGAGGAAATGGTGATGCAAATCCATATGAAATTAGACAGGAATTAACTGATGTCATGAATGAAAAGGCATACGTTTACAGAAACGAAACTGATCTTGTTGCAGGTTTAAAGAGAATACGTGAACTTAAAGCACAAACTTGGAAACATGTTGATGATAAAGCAAAAGAGTACAATACCAACTTTTCAAATGTTATGGAACTTGACTCTATGTTTAGAGTTGCTGAAATTGTACTGATTGGCGCAATCAATAGAAAAGAATCCCGTGGTGCTCATGCAAGAACTGATTATACTAAGAGAGATGATGCAAACTTTTTGCATCACACACTTGCCTATTATGATCCAAATGAACCAATAATGAAAACACATCCAGTAACAATCACTAAGTATCAGCCTGTGGAGAGGAAATACTAGATGACTCAAGACGAACACAAAGAAGGCTTCAAAGGAATGGCTAACCCTAGTCGTTACGGAATTGAAAGAGTAGCCTATTGGTTAATGAGATTAAGCGGTTTAGGATTATTAGCATATTTTATCGGTCACATTTATGAAACTAGTAACATTTTACGAGGAAGAGTAGGATGGAATGAATTCCTAGAATTAACTCAAACTACTGAGGGACACATTGTTTTGGCAATTGTAATTGCAATGTGTGTATTTCACACTGTTAATGGAATTAGAGTAATGTTAGGACATGGTGGAGTTGGTGTTGGAAAACCTGCAAGACCTGATTATCCATATGACCCAGCATCTCAAAACTATAGACACAAGATTGGAATCTATTCTGCAATAATCCTTGCTGCAATTGCTATGATGTACGGACTAGCCGTAATGTTTGGTGAGTGATATGAGAGAAAGTACTATTATGAAAATTCACTATGGAACTGCTTTGGCAGCAGTTGCTTTGGTGGCAGTCCACATTTTGATGCGTATGACTATGAATTTTGCTGATTCTTTAGAATATGAGACCGTACTTGCAAACTACAAATTCATTCCTTATGCAATAATGCTAGAATTAATCCTAGTTTTGCTTTCAATACATGGATTTAATGGACTAAGAGTAATCTTGTTGGAACTCAAACAAGGACGAACCTATGAAAAAGCAGTTTCTTACGGCTGTCTTGCAGCAATGTTTGTGCTAATTGCATATGGTTCACGAACAATTATTATGACTAACATGGGGATGGTATAGAGATGGCACAAGTTTCTGATGTTGCAGACAATCAATATTCTAGAACAAAAACACTAAGAATTGCAAGATACAATCCTGAAAAGGATAGTGAAAAACAATTCATGGAATTTTCAGTTCCAGTTGAAAAATGGACAACGGTTTTAGAAACAATCCTTAATGTTAAACAACATCAAGATCATTCAGTTGGAGTTCGTTACTCATGCAGACAAGCAACATGTGGTTCATGTGGAATGATAATCAATGGAAAACCAAGATTAGCATGCTTTACCAAAGTTAGTGAATTGGACTCTGATGTTGTAACTGTTGAACCAATGAATAATTTCCCAATCATTAGAGATTTGGCAGTAAAGTTTGAAAGACTATTTGATACTCATCACAAAATCAAACCTTACTTAGATAGAGATGATACTGAATTAGAATCTGATGCAAAAGAATTCTTACAATCTCCAGAAGAATTAGAACAGTACATCCAATTTGCAAATTGTATCAAATGTGGATTGTGTAATTCTGCCTGTCCTACTATGGCTACTGATTCTTCATTTGTTGGTCCACAAGCTCTTGCTCAAGCCTATCGTTATGTTGCCGATAGTAGAGATAAAGGAAAAGATTCTAGACTAAAAATTATTGATGAATCTCACGGAATTTGGAGATGTCATTTCGCAGGCTCTTGTAGTCAAGTATGTCCAAAAGGTGTTGATCCTGCAATGGGAATTCAACTTCTTAGAGGATATATGCTTGGTTTTAAAAGCTAACCAAGTTTTTTTGGATTTGGACTATTGTTAACTTGATTGTTAATCTGTTCTGCCATAAAGTGATTTGATACATTCACTTTAACATCATCAACTCCGTCCACTTTCAAAAGATTGTCATGTATGTCTTGACAAATTTTAAAACCAAACACAGCTGGACAGAATGGACTTGTTAAGTGCAAATCAACTTTAACATCGCTACCATTGATATCAACTTCATCAATTA
>REGK01000025.1 GCA_003702545.1 Candidatus Nitrosopumilus sp. | reverse complement strand
CGTATGGAGATTGATGTTGTCGGAATTAGATTGGGTGTTGCAATACTAATTGACTGTAAACATTGGAAGCGTTACAGCATGTCTTCTCTGTCATCTGTGGTCAAAAAACAGATTGAAAGAACAAGACAATATGTTGCAAAAACTGAAGGAGCAATTGCTGTACCTGTCATTGTGACTTTGTATCAAGACAAGGTTGATTTTATTGAAAATGTTCCAATTGTTCCAATTTTTCAATTCTCCTCATTTGTTGATGAATTTTATGGAAACATTGATCAGATGAAGACTATAGAAAAAGACTAGTTATGAAGAATATCACGCCCCCAATTAGGAAGCCTTTGGTAATTTTCAATGAATTATCCAGTGCCTTTGAATAATCTTCATAGATTCCTTGTCCCATCACTTTTACTTCTGTCTCATTTTCTAGTATTTCGAATTTTGCACTTGTAGTGTTTGATTCTGCATTCCCTGCAATCTCTAAATACCATTTTGCAAGCTTTTCTGCACTTGTAATTAGTCCAAGTTGATAGTATCCGTTTCTATTCCTTGCTTTCACTGGAGCATAATGTGTATCTGATGTACAAATCTCAAGTAATTGCATTTCTTTTCTTGCAAACAAGTCTATGATCTTTTCTCTGACTCCATTTTCCATGTTGTTTGAATCTGCCCATCCAAGAAAGTACTTTTGACCATTTATCTTGAGACATACTATTCCTAATCCTCCCATCCCTAAATCCTCAGTCCATACATCCATGTCATCTGAGTTTGCATAACCGAATTCAATTGGATAACTTTCTTTTGTAATGAGAGTTTCTAGACAAGACTTTGCAGCTTTGAGCATGTCTTCTCCATCTTCATTTGAAATCTCTTCACCCATTGCATTGTGACAATCAACGATTAGTGGTTTTGAATAGTTTCTGTTCTTTGCATATTGCTCAATGTCGTTTTTCATGTAATTTGGAATATCTTCCATTCCATGTGGTGATAGTGATAAGAATAGTAATGGATTCTTTCCAAAGAGTAATCCAATCACTCTTGCTTTGTTTATTTGTACAGTTACTGGTTCTGTGCATTGCAAACCCTCTTCTTTGACTTTGCTGTTTTCAAGATTCTTTAGATAATTTTCAACCTCATTTTTTGATGGGAGGTTTAGTGCATGATCTGAAATGCTGTGCATTACCATGGCTGATGATGACAAATTTTTGTAAATTAGATATGGGATATTGCTACCTCCTACTGGATGATATGGGCCTGGGTGAATTTCAGGCAAAACCATTCTGAACTCTTTTCCTCCATTATTGGATGATAATCTAATTTGTGATGTTGCGACTTTGGTTTCACTAGAGCGTTGTTCCATAATTTCTTCTGCTTCTGTGTGATCATTTTTCTGTGATGCAAGATATGCTTGAATTGTTTTATGAGTGCTCTCCATTCCTGGTCTTCCTGCTCTATCTGTTAGGACTGACCATACACTTGCTATTACCATAAATGAAACTCCATAAAACAATGTCATTGGGTCACTAAGCATTGGAACCCACAAATCTTGTGGAACTAGAACCGCAAACATTGCCAGTGGTTGAACAAAACATATTGCCCATGCTTTCTTGAGGCTTACCCCTAGAGTCGTAGTATAGATTCCAATTCTAAAACTTGCAAAGAGGAACATTCCAAATGTCACAAAGAATAATGATGTCTCTTTGGCAAGAACAAAACTTGCTAGTAATCCTAGCAGTACTGTTGCAGCCCATAGCATGTTTGCAAATAATGAAGAGTGTAATGACTTTGAGTATTCTTTTTTCTTTGTGAATCTTGTGTCAAGTAACTGCGTTAGGAATAACACCATTACTACTGCTGGTATCACATACCATATCTCTTCAATTGTTCTTCCAAGATATCCCAAAAGTGTTGCAAGTGAAATTATTGTCGCAACCCCTAATGACACGAATAGTGAAAAATAATGTGATGATGGATTAACTAGTGTAAGGGAAAACCTATTGTGAATATTTGAAACGTCGTCTGATTCTTTTTCCATTTTCTTTTTCAGGGAGCTAAAAAGATATCGATTGCCCATGAAATAGAGATTAAACTAATAGGAATTGATACTACTATTCTTGGATCTATTTTGAATCCTTTTGTCTCATCCTCAAAGAATCTCATGAGACCTCCACTTGATGCTGGAAGTGGTGCTGATTTCTTATCTGCCATTCTAACTCAAAGCCAAGGATTTTGACATAAAAACTTTATTGTTTATTTTTGATCTTATCCATCGCCTCTAGCAGGGAATTGATTGAATTTAGAATCTCTTGCTGTTTTGTATGATCTTTTTCTTCTTCAAGCTCTTTTGATAATACTGCAAGTTTCTTCTCTAGTGTTTCAGACAATGATGACTTGATCTCTTTTTGATTAACTACTGGAACAACCTCTTTTCTCTCAGGTTCTCTACCACAACTTATGCATAATGCGTGACCATCTTTCATCACTCTTACGCCTTTACAATATGGACATGGTTCGCTGAGTAATGTTGCTCCTTGCAGTAGCATCTCTGCAGCTTTCTTTGTGAGATCTTTTGACACCATTTCTCTTGGATTTTCTGTCTAAAAAATCTCATTATTTTCAAAAATATATCATTTCAAACAAGGCTTAATAGTGCGTATAATTGAATTGATTTCGAACGAATGGCAGTAATTTGTAATACTTGTGGTCTTCCAGAAGACTTGTGTGCATGCGGTGAACTTGCCAAAGATAGCACCAAAATTATAATTCGATTAGAAACAAGACGTTTTAAGAAAAAAGGTACTATGATTGAAGGACTGGATCCTAAACTAAATAATTTAGAAACCGTTGCAAAAGAACTCAAAAGCAAGTATGCATGTGGTGGAACTGCCAAAGAGGGTTACATTTTCTTACAAGGTGATCATCGTGACACCATCAAAGATACCCTAACTGATCTGGGTTTTGCTGAAGAAAGTATCGAGTTACACTAAAGCAAATTGCAAAATCAAAACAAACTACTCCAAGCTGTTGGTATTCCTTTTACTGCACTACTTTCTGTAATCTTTGGATTACTTTTAGTCTCATTTCCAATAGGACTCTTTGTGATTTTTGAAAGTGATATTGGTGGGGATATCAACTATGATTTTCCTATAACTCATTTGGAATTGTTTGAAGGAACTTCTGTGTATCAAACTCCATCTGACCTTAGCATTGGTGATGTTTTTGTTGGTTTATGGATTTTCTATGCTGTCTTGTTTGTAATTGCAATCTTGGGACCTAAAACTGGATTCTTAAAATCATTTACATCTATCATATCCTTTGGAAAGTATGATGCCACTTCAAACTATATGATTGGTGTCACAAAATGGCTATCCATTTTGGTTCTCGTTTCTGTATTGATTAATTTTGTTCAAGAGCAGTTTGGAATTGTTACCATTCCTCCACTTGATGATAATGACTTGATACAATTCTTCTATGTCTCACTTGCACCATTAATTGAGGAGGTTGGATTTCGATTGATTTTACTTGGAATCCCGCTATTTGCACTATATTCTAGAAGATCTTCTGTGAAATACTTTGTCAAATGCTTGTGGTCTCCTAGAAATCTCGACATTTATGATTCAAAAAAGGCAATTTTCTTGATTGTCTTTATTGGGGTTTTGTTTGGATTTGCCCATATTGCATTTGCAGAATCTTGGACTGAAGGAAAATTTGCTCAAGCAACAGCTGGTGGAATTATTCTGGGATGGGTCTATCTTAGGTTTGGATTTGTTGTATCGTTATTGATTCATTGGGCTACAAACTATTTCATTTTCTCATATGCAACTTTCATCTCTCAGATTAATTCAATCTCTATTGAGAATGCATTTTCTCATTCATTGATGTCTACGTTGGAATTGTTACTTTTGGCATCAGGAATATTGTCTGTTGCAATGTTGTTTTTACATAGATATTGTTCTAAAAGAGAATCTTCTCTAGAGGTTTAAGGCTACTTTCAGGCCTTTGTACCTGTTTCTTATGGTTACTTCTGTGACTCCTGCAGCCTCTGCTACATCTCGTTGTGTTTTGTTTTCGCCGTTTGTCACACATGCAACATAGAGTGCAGCGGCAGCTAACCCCATTGGGTCTTTTCCTGCTGAAATTTTGTTTTCTTCTGCAGTTTGCAAAATCTTTGTTGCTTTTCTTTTTGTTTTTTCTGATAGTCCAGCTTTACTTGCAATTCTTGATATACATTTGATTGGGTCTACAACTGGCATCTTCAAATTTAACTCTCTTAACAATAATCTGTAGCATCTTGCAATGTCTTTTCTTTTGATATTACTAGCTTGACCAATATCTTTTAGCGTTCTTGGTGTTTCAGTATCTCGACATGCTGCATAAAGTGCTGATGCAATTAATGCTGAAATGGAACGTCCTCTGACTAGTCCTTTCTCTAATGCTTTTCTGTAAATGTAAGCTGCTTTTTCTATAACTGCATCACCTACTGCTAATTTGTCTTTGAGTCTATCTAACTCACTAAATGCTTGTCTAAAGTTTCTGTCAACTGGTTCGTGAACCTGACTTCTACTGTCCCAAGTTCTTAATCTTTCAATGGTGCTTTTCATTGAAGCTGTTAATGGCTTTCCAGTTGCATCTCTGTTTTGAGGATTGATTACCGTAGCTAATCCCATATCGTGCATTGCAAGCGATGTTGGAACTCCTGCTCTGCTTTTGTTTTCACCCTCGTTTGAAAATGATCTCCATTCAGGCCCTGACTCTTCAACTTTATCAGTAATTACAAATCCACATTTTCCACAAAAATTCTCACCAGTGTTTGCATCAGTTACTAGTGTGCCCTTCCCACATCTTGGACATCTGTCCTTTGGATTTACTGTTTTAACCATTTTTTATATCTCCCAAAACCTTTTATGATAATATTTAACATTTTCCAAATCATTAGTTATAAGTCTGTTGGTGATCGCGCCTAAAAAATGGCTATTTTTTGGGTATTTTTTTAATTTTTTTACTATGATTCTAAAATCTGTTTAATTTTCTCTGCAATGTGTGGTTTCTCTTTTTGCTCTAATAGAAATTTCAAGTCTTCAGCATTATCCACATCCCACATGATTCTTTTGACAAACACCATTGCAACATTTAGCGTATGCTCTTTTGCAGTGCTCATGTGAATCTTGTAGCTGTCTTCATCATAATGAGTCTCCATCAAATCAATTGGCATTCTGACTAGTGCGTTTGTTCCATCAAATCTTCTTGATGGGACAATTATTGCAAAGTTGGGATGCATTTTGTAGTTCATCATAAAGTCAATATCTTGAGTTTTGATGTATGGAATGTCTTGAGGAAAAACAATTGATGCATCAAAACCATTTTCTAACAAATACTTGTCAGCTAGTGCAACTGCCCCATTGACACTTTCTTCTTTCTCATCAATGATGGTATGGATGTTGAATTTTTTTCCTATCTCAATTGCTTTTTCTTCTTTTGTAACCATGACGACTTTGTCAATCTGAGGTGAGATTGAAACTGTTTGAAGAATCTCCTCTAACATCACTTTGCACAAATCTTCAATTTTTTGTGGAGGTAAATCTAGACGAGTTTTTGCATTAGAGAAAGTCTTTACAGGAATTATTGCAGCTATTTTCAAATTATACGTGTACTTGTTTTAGAATGAAATTTGCTAATGCATCTTCGGCGAGTTTATTTTTCATGGTGATTTTAGTTTCAAAAACTTTCATGTCTAAACTCTGAATCTTCTTTGAGAGCATTCTGTCTTTAGTATCTATAATGATGTTGGAACACACATCTGAATACATTTTTGCCAATCCATATGCGTTTGATTCTATACCTGCAGCTTGCATGTATTTTGCAGCAGGACCGCTAATTGCATTGTCTCCAATTAATGGGCTTATCGCTACAACCTTTTTCTTTATTTTTGATAGTTCTTTTCTGATTCCTTTAATCTGAAGCATAGGACCAATTGATGTTAGTGGATTTCCGGGAGCCAAAATCACCATGTCTGCATCATGAATTGCATTTACTGCTTCAGGGTTTGGACGGGCTTTGTCTGCTCCAATATATTGAATTCCTTCAACAGGATCTCTTCCTCTATGCTTTACCCAGTACTCTTGTAAGTGTAATTCTCCCTTGTCTGTGATAATTCTTGTTTCAATACTGTTGTCAGTTACTGGAATAATATTTGCACTAACTGCAAATTTCTCACACATCCATTTTGTAATGTCGCTGAGATTCTTTCCGTTCTTTAGCATGTTTGTTCTAATTAGATGAGTTGCGGCATCTCTGTCTCCAACTCTAAACCATGTCTCTTCACCAAATACCTCCATCTGACGCAAAAAGTTGAAAGTATCTTTCTTGATTCCCCAACCTTTCTCTGGATCTAGTAAATCTGCTAATCCGTAAACGATTGTATCGATATCTGGGCATACGTAAAGTCCGTATAACCAATAATTGTCCCCTACATTACTTACAACATTGACTTTGGATTCTTGAGAAACTAATCCTCTGACTAGTTTAACTGAACCTGTTCCTCCTGCTAAAACTGTAATCATATCATTTTCTCCTAAAACTGCAAAGTCTGTCACGTTCACTCAATATTACTTTTTCAAAAAATTGCGATCAATGTGTTGGATAAGTTTATTACCACAAATGTCTGCTTTGTAGATCGTGTCTAGGGCAGTTCTTTTAACCGTATTACTTGCTGGTCTAATCGTTGTAGGTTCTACTAGTTCAGTTTTTGGTGCCCAAATGGATGCAAGAATTAACCCAAATAATGAATCATCCCCATTTAAGATGAATTATCAAAAGACCATATTCATTGAATACCCAAATGGTGGACAATTATTTGAAACCCTTAGAGGTCAAGAATGGTCTATTATCGGAACTGCTGATTCCTCAGATCCTGGTGTCCAAGATTTAATGAACCAACTTAATCAAAAAATTAGATCTGATGGCAGTCAAGCACAAATTACTGACTTGAACGTCTCTTATGATATTCACCTTAAAGCAAGAAACATCAACACATCTGTTGACTATAGAGTAATTATTGAAGGTGAACTTTCAAACTATGTCATTACTGAAGACTCTCAAAAAACACTAATTGATTTAGGATGGAGAGGATTATCTACAACTCAAGAAGTTGTAATTGATGGATATGAACTCAATTATCCAATTAACATTTTACTTAGTGAAGAACCAGAAGCTGCAGCATTCTTTGTAGGAACTGAAGCTGAAACCGTTTTCGAAAGAAATCTTATTGATGCTAACTTTATCTTAGAACAACCACTAACAAATTGGCACTTCTTATTTGACCCAACTGGTATCAACGTTGATGCTGGAACATTTGGTCTAAGTGATGAGATTGCTGGATATGTTGTATCTAGTTGGACCATGGGTGAAAGTAGTATCAGAGAAGGTAGACAAGTAGAAAGAATCTTTGAAGCCGAAGTAATGGCAGATCAACTTTACATTGTTAGAAGTGTTCAATCCTCAGACCAAGGCAACTTGTATGCAATAGGATTTGGTGCTCTAGATACTTTTGATGGCGTTGAGATTGCAGGTGTAACTCCAACTCCTCCAGAGGATTATGCTACTACATCAACAGGTGACTTTCCTGTTATCATTATCTATGGAATGGCAGCCATTGCAGCTATTGCAGGTGGTGCATTCTTTATGATTAGTAACCGTGCTCTCAAAAATGAAAAGACCGGCCAACAAGGAATTGATCCAAACAGACTAGTTGGTTATCAAACTAGTGCATCATCTGGTGGTTATCAAACCAACAGAGGCGAAGCACAACTAGCAGACGGTACTGATTATCAACAAACAAGAAGTTACTATGAGGATTCTTCAAATACCACTCAAAGTCCTCCTCCACAACCCGAAGCAACTCCTACTGCAGCAGAAGAAGCAGCATGTGGATGTGCAGCATCTGCTGAAATGGGTTCAGAATGTGATTGTGCAATGCAAGGTGCATGTTTGTGTGATGCAACATGTCATTGTAATGCAGATATCTGTAAAGAACAAGTCAACTCTATGAATTAGATTTCTTGCAAAATTTTTTCTAGTTTTTACAAATACAATTTTTTTTCTGATTGCTGTAAAATTAAAAAATGTGTGCTGGGAGTAACCCTCCTTCTGTTTTCACGATATTTCGCTTTGCAGCCTACCTGAACCTAGTACAGGAACTTACAGTTCTGTTTGGCTTTGCTCCATGTGGGTCGTCTTTTTCACTCCTTTTATGGAAATCTCAGGTTTTCACCATCACCGTGCGCCATATTGGATTTTTTTCTGCATCGTTGCCAATCATCTCTGATTATCTATCTCCAGATCACATATCCTGTATGGAGGGAGGAGTTTCCTCTGCCGTAGCAGCATGTCGTGCTCCAGCTCACATAACTATACTTTTGATTAATCGAATTTGAATATTGCCTAGATTTTTGTGCCTATGACAAATAGAGTTCCATATTCTCGCTTCCATTTTTTTCGGCTCTTCAAATCTTTGATGTGTTTTGTTTTTACTTGAAATCCTGCATTTTTGAAAAACTCTTTCCATTCTTTTTTTGAATGAAGATGCATTTGGATTTTCATTACATCTTTCCATCTTGCAGTTGCTTTGTTGTCTGTGTAAAAATCAGTGCCGCAGAAAAACTGTCCTCCTGGTCTTAACAACTGGAATATTTTTTTGAGTGCCTCATCAATAGAGTCTGAATAGTATAGTGCCTCCATTGAAAAAATAAAATCAAACTTTCCCTTATACTTCCATGATTCTACATCTGTGTGAACAAATTCTTCTTTTTTACTGTCTGTCTTCTTTTCTGCCTGAATGATCATCTTTTTACTCTTGTCAATTCCTACTGCTTTTTTGCAATTACTCTGCTTTGCAATCTTTCTTACGACCCATCCATTTCCACATCCTACATCTAAGAAACTAAAAGGCTCATCAAATGTTATTGAATCTAAGAATTTTGAAACATTTTTTCCGTGCTCTATCTCCATTAATTCTGCTCTGCCATTTTGAGCCCATTCATCAAAAGTTTTTCTGACACCGTCCATGAATTTTCATTTTTTACTTTCCATTATAATCTTCGTCTTACTGATGATTTGTATGAATAATTCCTACGTGCGCCTTATATTCAAATTTCACAAATATTGTTTGAATAGAAATGCCTGATGAATCATGTAGAAGTTGTGGTGGAAAACTTGCAGAGCACACAAAGTGTACTCGTTGTATGAAATCTAACAGCATGATTTGTGTAGATTGTGCCCTTTACACCATTGAGCAATTTCATTCAATTTGTACCTCTGTGGAGACAAAACAAACCAATACCGTGCCTCTTTTCAAGTCTGGCATCTACTTCAGGGTAGTTGCCATGGCTTGATTCTATTTTCTACCCTTGACCAAATTGAACAATTGTCTTACTGCTAGTTTTGGATGACTGGTTGCCAGTTTTAGCATGTTGGATAATCCAAAATCTGCTTTGATAAAATCCAAAAACTCTTCAGGTTTTAATTCACTGATAATGTCTAACTCTTTGTCCCAATCTTCATCAGTTAACCCAATCCATCTATCTTGGACTTTGCCTGCTGATTTTATTTTAGACTCAATTGCTTTTTTCCAATTATCTTCATACTCTGATAATTTCTTTTCAGATGTGTCATTAGATTTGATTGCCTTTGATGCAACCTCTCCTGCTATCCTTCCAAATTTTATTGCATAACGAATCCCTTCCAAGACCAAAGGATTGGCTTGTCCTGCTGAATCCCCAACTAGAATCAGATTATCATAAACTGTTTTTCTTGAAAGACCATCATTTGGAATTAATCCATAGTGGAACTCTATTGGCTCAATTTTTCCCAAATCTGCTATCGGTCCTTCTTTATTCTCAATGAGTTCTTTTAGTCTTGCAGTTGGATCTACTGGAGAATCTGGCTTTCCAATACCCACACCGATTCTTGCAATGTTGTCTCCTAGTGGAAAAATCCACGCATATCCTGCAGGTGAGTATTTCTCTCCAACCATCAGCCACCACGTGTCTGCTTTAACATGTTCAACTTTTGCCTCGTATTCTGCTCCTGCTCCAAATCTTTCCCATTGTTTTACAAAGCCCATTGATTTTGCAACAGTTGATTGAAAACCACTTGCATCAACCACTACTTTTCCAAAAAATTCAATTTCCTTTTCATTTTGTATTGCTTTTACTCCGATTATTTTCCCTGAATCATCTTTGATTGCATCTTTTACCGTAGTGTTCACAACAATTTCAGTACCTGATTCTTCTGCTTGAGATGCTAACCATCGATACGTCTTTCTTACATCTAGTACTGCAGAGCGAGCAACAGTGTCTCCAATACTTACTTTATTGTTAGGTGAGTAAAATTCAAAATTCTTTACTGGATTGTAACAGTCCTCTGGAATTCCAAACTCTTCTATATTTTGAATCCAAGTAACTCCACTAGTTCGAACTGATTCGGCAATAGATTCTTCTTTTTCAATTAATACCACTTTCAATCCATTCCTTGAAGCTGTATGTGCTGCTGATGAACCTGCTGGACCTCCACCAACAACTACCAAATCATAAGTGTTTGACAATTGGTTAGAGTCAATAGTCTCTAGGATATAATTTTGAGGTCTGAAAAATTACTTTTTCAATACAGGGACACCGTTTGAATCGTTTTCTCTTTCAGGATCAAAAGAGTTCATGTGTGCTGGGTCTCTGTGCATGTAACTATGTGTGCTGCCACCTTCTTTTCTGCAGAACTTTGAATGAATTGTTTCTTCTACTTTGAGTGTAGTTTCATTCTCGTGGAATAATCTTTTTCCACATTCTGGACATATGAATTCAGGCATAATTTTAGACAATATCAAATCTATTTAGATGTTTCATGCCCTAAACATCCTCTGATCCGAAACTTTAGATGTTTAAAAATCCATTATTTCTCATGGATGAATCTCAAATCTCATCTTTTGTAATGTGGTCTGCAGTTACTGGAATCATTATGCTTGTTACAGGATTAAGTTATCATGCATATTTGAGGAAAAATAACCATGAGATCTCTTCATATTGAAAAAAAGGGCTTACGTGGATTAGCAATCGCTGAAAGCTTTAGACAAAATTCTGCAAAATCTGTTCTTGCAGGAGTTGTGATGAGAAGGGATTTTGTTATTGATGGATTTGTTTTTGGTAGTGCTACTCTACAAGGTGATGATGCAACAGATGTTGTCCTGAAAATGTATGATGATTTGCAGAGGCCTGACATTAGCTATGTTTTGATTTCTGGATTGATTGTCTCGATGTATAACATAATTGATATCAAAAAACTATCTGATACCTTGAAAATTCCAATTATTGGAGTTTCTTATCGTGATTCATTAGGAATTGAGGATTCTCTAAAACATCATTTTCCAGATTCATTTGAATCAAAATTCAATGAATATGAAAAATTAGGAGAACGCGAAAAAATTACTCTAAACACATCTCATGATGTATATGTAAGAAAAGAAGGATGCACACTAAATCAAGTCAAACACCTTCTTGATGATCTAACACTACATGGCTCTATTCCTGAACCCCTTAGAGTATCTCAACTATTGGCAAAAACATTACTTGAGAAAGGACTATCCTTCTGAAGCTGTCTTTCCACCATCAACGTTTAGAATTGCTCCCGTAACCCAACTTGCTTCATCTGAAGCCAAATATGCTACTGCATTTGCAACGTCTTCTGGTTCTCCAACTCTTGCAAGTGGTAATCTTTCCTCTAGAACTTTTCTTGCTTCTGGGTCATCAAGGTATGGTTTTATTGAGCCTGAATTGATTATTCCAGGATTTACACAATTACATCTGATATTTCTTCTTGCGTATTCTACTGCCATTGATTTTGTAAACATTGGAATTGCTGCTTTTGTTGCAGAATAAACTGCCAAGTGTACTCGTGGAATTGCCCTCTCGCTTGAAACAGAACCAATGTTTACAATTGATCCACTTTTGACATCAACCATCTTTGTCAAAACAGCTTTTGTCATGTTGAAAACCCCTAGCAAGTTAACATTGATGAGTTTTTGAATCTCTGAATTTTGCATTTCATGAAAATGGATTGGGTCATTAATTGCCCCTGCATTGTTTACAAGAACGTCTATTTTTCCATATGTGTCCATAATTTGATTCACAACTTGTAGTGTTTGTGATTCATCTGTTAAATCACAAGTCATAACTGCAGTTGAATCATCATTTCCTATTTCCTTTCTTACATTTTCCAATCCTTCTAAATTCCTTGCAGTAAGAATCACTTTTGCTCCTTCTTCAACAAATTTCTTGGCAATACCTTTTCCAATGTCACTTGATGCACCTGTTACAATTGCTACTTTGTCATCTAATTTCACGTCTATATTATGGTCATAATTGCTTATAGAATTTTTGTTGAATTTCGCTCTTGATTACTTGGATTCGTTAATTTTTTTGATATATTCAATAATTCCTGTATAATCGATTCCACCTAAACCCTCTTTGACTGCGTTTCCGTAAACCTCTTCTGCTTTTTGTATCATGGGTAATTCAACTCCTAAAGACTTTGCAGCACTAGTCATGGTGGTTATGTCTTTTTTGAGATTCTCAAGTGTGAATGTTGGGTCATACTTTCCATCTATCATCTTGAATGCCTTGTTTTCACTCATCCCTGTTTTGAAATATGTAGAGTTTAGAATCTTAAGAAAAATCTTTGGGTCTACATCTGATTTTTTGACTAGTGTTATTCCTTCTGATAGTGCAAGGGCTAGCATTGTAATTTGTAGGTTCATGGCTAGTTTGATAGAGTGTGCGACACCTTTCTCTCCCAAATAAAACACCTTGTTTGCAATCTTTTCAAATACCCTTTTACATTCATCAAAACTTGCCTTGTTCCCTGATCCCATCATAACTAAATCTCCAGAAATTGCAACGTTAGGTCCCCCCATAACTGGAATGTCTAATTTGTGTATATCGTACTCTAGGAATTTTTCAGAAATATTTTTTGATTCTGATGGGTCTATGGTGCTCATATCTGCAACAATTAATTTGTCGTTTTTTCCTTTGATGACTCCATCTTCTCCAAATGCTACTTGTTTTACTGCATCTGCATCTTTTACTACAATTATTACCAAATCTGAATTTTTGGCAACTTCTCTTGGAGAATCAACAACTGTTGCACCTTTTTCTTTTGCTTGAGTGGTCTTGTCTTTACTTCTATTGAACACCGTGACCTCAAATCCTGAATCCAGTAAATGCAATGTTACTGCATTTCCTAGCATTCCTAACCCCACAATACCTATTTTCATATCTTAATGCCGCTCCTCATCTTCAATTTCCCATTGACTATTTCCAAACCTTGGAGCTGAGAATTTCAATTGACCTACTGTTTTATCCCCTCTCTTCACTTTGGCAAAATCAAACTTCTTCATACTGATCACTTTTTCTTTTGGTTTGTATCCTCCTTCGATAACTTTAACTTTGAATCTCTTACTTGCTTTGATTATGAGTTTTCTTGCAACTTGTACGTCTCCAATCCATGAAAACATCTCAAAATCTCCAAAATTTTTTGTAGATACAGTATACCCGTATAGTCTTGCTTCAAGTTTAATTTTCTGAGTCTTTGCATGTTCATTTAACCATGTAATTACTTCTTTACCTCTTCCTTTCTCTATGCCAAAAGTTTCAGAATCTCTCATCTACAAAAACGACGATATTGAACCATAATAATCATTTTCAACAATTGTTAAACTAAAATATTGATTTGACACAAATTATTCATGCTTACAGTTGACTGCACAGATGTTTTATCCATTCAACACGAACTCGTAATTTATGTCTCAGATCAAGTAGCAGCAATTCCTACTCTGAAAAACAACCAATTTACTTTATCAACTTTAGAAGATGATGAGGTAATTGACACAAATACTGTTATTGTTGCAATCAAGGAATTTTTAGATTCTATTGGTGAGGGTAGAAACTTTGCCGTTATTGGAAATAAACACATGATCAGTATTACTTCTGTATCTGGAAAAGTAATTGAGAGACAACCACCTAATCCTCAAGAAATGTTTTCATGCTCTCATTGTGGATTTGTAACTCAGTATCAAGTTGAACTAGAAACTCATATGAGAATTCATTATCTCTGAATCTTTCTGAAAATTCTAGGTATTGTATTTTTTTTAATCTCTGGAACTTCTATTGCCATTGCAAAATTATAATGAGGAAATCTTTTCTTGTATTCAGAAATGTAACTTTGTGCAACGTTGTATGTTTTGAAATCAACCCTCACTCCTTCCATTTTTACTTCCTTACCAAAAACATCATAGACAACAATTGAATGATTTCCTGGTTTAACATAGAACTTTGTACTGCAATACCATGCAATTCCTAACACAACTACAAAAAACCCTGTAACAAATTTGTCCAGAATTTTTATCATATGTTGATTTTCAACAGGATCTTTATAAGCACTAATTCCTGTTGTTTGATATGGATAAACCCTCAAGAAATAATGTCTCAAAGGTTTATTGTGAAAAATGTGATCTAATTTTTGAATCTAGAGATCGATTTGAAAAACATCTTGATAGTCACTCTGGCGTCCAGTGTGAGGTTTGTCCAATTGACACTGCAATTGCAAAATTTACCAGTTTGTTTAAACGAAAGTCCTCTGAAAATTTGGAATAAGTTTTTTAACTCATTTCCTTTCTTTTGAACATGAATAAAAAAGGCGTGATTATAGGCGTCGTTGCTATTGCAATAATTGTAGGTGTCGTAGCATCCTTCTCTTCTACTCCTGCTGAACCCCTAAACCTCGACATGAGTAGAAATCATGGAACAATATCTACTGCAATGGCCTCCCCAATTTTGGGTGATCCTAATGCCCCTGTAACTATTGTTGAATTTGGTGACTATCAATGCCATCAATGTTATAATTGGTTCCATAACACAAAGCCATCCATAACTCGTGATTATATTGACACTGGAAAAGTAAATTTGGTTTTTGTTGATATGGCCTTTTTGGGAAGAGATTCAAGTCCTGCAGCTCAAGCCACTTACTGTGCTGAAGACCAAGGAAAGTATTGGGAATATCATGATATGTTGTACAATACACAAGAAGACAAAATTGATGGTGGATGGGCTAACAGTGAACGACTAAAGGCATTTGCATTTTCAATGGGATTGGATATGGAATTGTTTGAAAGTTGTCTTGACTCTGGAAAATATTCCAAACGTGTTCAATACAACACTCAGCAAGCAAGAGAACATGATGTAAGAGGAACTCCTGGATTCTTTATTGTAGCATCTGATGGACAATTGCAAATTGCTGGAGCACAACCATTTTCAGTCTTTAAACAAATTCTGGACCAATTGGTATAGATGACAAACCCATTCAAACTCGTTTTTTCAAATTTCAAATTTATTGCTCTTTCAATTGCAATATTTACTCCAATGTTAATTGGACTGCTAATTATGTCTGAATACATTTTTTTAGAACCGTATGTTGTAGGTCACCTTCCAACTGGAACTGAATTTGGATTTACTCTGATTGTGATTTTGTCTATATTGTCTGCAATAGTGATTCCAATGAATGTATTTAGAATCAAACTGCTTCATAACTCTAAAAAGAAGATGGGTGGTGGAATCGCAGGTTCTATAATTGGTGCAGCAGCTGGGGCATGTAGTTGCGGACCTGTTGGATTTGCAGTGATCTCAACATTTGGTTCTGTTGGAGCCACTGCAACTGCGTTTTTGACAAACTACGAAATCCCTATCAGACTAGTCGCCATTGGAATCTTGATTTTGACTTATTTTACTACTGCAAAGTCCCTCAAAGTTGAATGCAAGATAAATTCTTGAATTGGCTCACTAGAAATTACCATTTAGGCAAACGTTTTCGACCTTTGAATGTATGTTAAAGTCTGATAATTTATCTATGTGACATTCATTTATGTTCCAATTAGGCCTAGTAGGAGAGATCCAGATGCTGATGAAATTGAAGATGCTGAAGATTAGCATCTTTTTCCAATTTGATAATGAATAAATGAATTTACCAAATTTTCAAAGTCGAGCTATTTATTTGCCTTTTTCAAGTTTAACGTAATGCAAAATTTGAATTTGATTGCTGGAATTTTGATAATTGCCAGTCCAATTCTATTTTCAATGATCGCATACCCTGACTCGATAGCTTGGAGTTGGAATGAAGGGAGAGGTGGATATCTATTCGCACTTGTTTTCGTTGTTGCAGAACTTGTAGGTCTCAAAATTGTAATTTCAAAAAAAAGATTACTTGCAGTAATTCCAATTGCACTTCTAACTATTGCTTACCTTGTGTCGTTAGAAAATGGTTTACGTGATTACATTATTGAATCTGCAGAACAATTTGATGTCCAGTTAATTTATTCTTGGACATGGATGTGGGACTTTGTTGTAATGGCGACATTTATTGTCATTGCATTGTCTATCTTCTTTGGAAAGAGGTGGATTAGAATTGCACCTGCAGGACCTATCTTCCTAACTGGTACTGCAATTATTTTATCACTTGATGCATTTTTCCCATATGATACGCTAGGTCCTTTACAATACATTGTTCCATATTTTGTGCAAGCAAATGTTTGGGTAATTACGGCACTTGATCTTGGTACTGCTGTTGCAAGAGACAATGTTATGTTCTTACGTGGAGATCATGGTTCAATGGCTCTTCAAGTATTTTGGCCATCTGCTGGTGTTCATAGTATTATCATCTTCTCGCTAGTTATTGGTGCATTCATGCTAAAGATGAATATTCCTAGAACAAGAAAATTAATGTATTTTATTCTTGGAATCATTGGAACAATAACTGTAAACTTAATTCGCATCTTCTCGCTATCTTGGTATGCTCTTAAAGTGACGACTGATCCTGTGGCTTGGGAAGAATACCACAAAATTGCAGGAGAAATCATGTTCTTACCGTGGCTATTTGCATTCATTTTGGTAGTTATTTTGATAGAATCTCGGCGTCTCAAAAAACAAGAAGAATGTGACGCAACTAAAAATAACTCGTAATGTCTCTTTGTCCTTGACTCTCTGAGAGTTCTGAGACCTTGACTCCTAACCGTCTAATTGCAATCGTTTGATTCTCTAGTGCCTCTTTTAGTAATTGCTCTGCTGTTTTTTCTAATTCGTCTAAACTCATAGTGGGATTTCGTAGCATTTTTGATTTTGATTTGTTTGATAAATCTGATTGAACAAAACTTATTCCAACTGATTTGAACATTTGGTTCTTTTTTTGAATTATTTGATGAACCTCTTTGGATAATTCTAAAATATTTTCTAAAAGAAACTTGAAATCTTTTGAATCTTCTTTTAGTGTTATAATTTTTCCATGTTGGATGCTGGGTTCTCTTTCTTTAACTGGCTCCTCATCAATTCCTCTGACTCCATTGTAGATGTAAGTGCCACTTTTTCTTCCAAACTCTTTATTCAAAGTAAAAACATCTAGTTTCTTTACATCTCCAATTGTTTCTAAATTCATTTCTGCAAATTTTTGTTCAGTCTTTTTACCAATTCCTGGAATATCTCTAATCTTTAACCTCTCTAAAAATTCATCAATCTTTTCAGATGACACAATTGTTAATCCATCTGGTTTTTGAAAATCTGATGCAATCTTTGAAATTAATTTATTTGGAGAAATTCCAATAGAACAACTAAGTTTTGTTTTTTCTCTTATGGAATTTTTGATTTGTTGTGCTAAATGACTTGCCTTGTTGAAATCACCTTCTGTTCTTTTTGTCACATCCAAATACGCCTCATCTCTTCCCACATATTCAAAAATATCTGAAAACTCTTCCATGATTTTCATTGCTTTTTCAGACATTTCAGAGTAATAATCAAAATCTACAGGTAGGAAAACTGCATCTTTTCTTTCCTCTAATCTTTTTTTGGCAAAAACTATTGGTATTCCTGATTTTGCCCCATACTTTCTGGCAGTATAGTTTGCAGTTGCAATTGCTCCACTGTCTCCCCCCCTGTCTGAAAAAACACATACGCAAACTGGTTTTGATTTTAATTCTGGTGATCTTATCTCTTCACACTGGGCATAGAAATAGTCAAAATCTATGTGGAAAACGATTCTTGTTTCCAATAATGTGATTTGAAATTTAGATTATTACAATATTGTGTATTCATCTAGTATTAAAGAATGAAAAAATCTAATCAAATACCCTTGTTGAGGACAGTGTTTTTGTAAACTGGATTTTGATTTAATTACAAACTTTTCTTCTCGAATTTGTTTTCAATTCTGAGTCGTCATTAAATCTTTTAAAATCTTTAAAAATGTTCGATTCATATTGGAACTTTTTCTATTTTTTATTATTGGTTAGGATTAACGAAATTGAAAATATGCCATTTACAGTAAATCGAATTGAATTTGAGAATGAAATGCTGTTCATAGAAACTGATGAAGTATTTTGGATTAATAACGAAAAAGTTAGTAGATTTCTTGTTAGTCCTGTGGGCCTGAAAAAATTCTTTGGTGATTCTGAGCGGATAAAAGATGTCAATGAAAGAAAAAACAAGATTAGTACTAAGATCCAAAAGGTTCCATTTACTGAATTGGAAATCTCAATTAATCCTAGTTTTGAAGGAAAGTCTCATTGGATTTTTAGCAGTTCCTAAATTTTACAAATTTACGTAAATATGAAAATCAATAAATTACAAAACTATTCAATTTTTTTTGACTTTGCAATCCCTAAGAGAGGTTCGCGAGCTTTTAGGTAAGGCATTGTCCTAGATGTTACGATCAATTAATGATCCATCTGATGATCGTTTATTGAAAAATTGTTAAATAACGAAATTTTCGGCTTCTTTCTATGAATTGGTATGATGGAATTTGGTTTTTAGAAGATGATCTTGAGGAAATCTTAATTGAATAAAGAACAAATTGCTCAAGAGATACATGATTTTGGTCTAAGTGTTCCAATTGACGAAAATGTTTTACATGAAATGTATTTGGCAATAAAAGAATACAAAAATCAAAATGATTCTATAAAGAAATAGTGATTATTGTGCGAATTACTTGTTCAAATACATTGAAAGGGTAATTCATTCTCAACCCTGGTATTACGGTAATTGAAATACTGACAAAAAATTGACATAAATCATCTAAATACTCAACTTGATTACATCTTTCATGGATGATTATCCTGTAACTGTTGACGAAAATGGTGTGAAAATAAAACCTGAAAAAATGGTACAAGAGAAACTATATCATTGTATTTTCAAAGAAAAGGCTATGCTAGTTTTCAAAGATTCTCAAGATGTAATGAATTGTTATGAGATTGAAGAAAAAGATCTTGTTGAAAAAATCAAACAAATTGACAGTGATGACGATCTAGAAAAATTATTTGATGAATATCTTAAAGGTCAAGACCTGAATAATTAAATAAAAGCGAGAGAGAATTTACTTATTAAAGGAAACCCAAATTGAGTGATATAAGAAAATCAAAGGACGCAGAAGATATTTTATCAGAATTTGATTCTAGAAATAAGTCTGAACCAGAACCAACACCTGAACCAGAACCAACACCTGAACCAGAACCAACACCTGAACCAGAACCAACACCTGAACCAGAACCAACACCTGAACCAGAACCAACACCTGAACCAGAACCAACACCTGAACCAGAACCAACACCTGAACCAGAA
>REGK01000054.1 GCA_003702545.1 Candidatus Nitrosopumilus sp. | reverse complement strand
TGATTGCTTGTGGAGGACAAACAGAAACACATGCCATACACCAAATACAATCATGTTCTCTAATTGGATCTGCCTTGTCAGTCATGTCTTTTCTTTCATCTTTAACAGAACTTCCAGTTCCTTCAAAAGTTTGACCAACGACATCTTTTGCAGCAATGTCTTTTTCAGTTCTATACCACTGGAAGACTTGGACAGGACATGCTTCAATACATGCACCGTCTGCAACACAAGAATCCCAATCAACTGCAACCATTGTTCCGCTTACACCAAGAGGAACTTGTTCTTCGCCTCTTGCTTCATATGCTGCTTTGACATCAGCATCTGAAAATGCTTCAGCATCTGATCTTCCTGGACCCCACATTATGTGAAAGTGTCCTTCTCCATCTGAAATTTTTCCTAATGGTTTTAGTCCTTCAGGGAAATTTTCTGCTATTGGCATGTTGTGTTTTTCTTTCAGTTATTATTTAAAGCTAGACTAGCTTAATTTGATAATTCTAGTCATGAATAGATCCCTTACGTTCATAACGCTGTAAGAACAATTTTGAAGATATGGATATTATCAAATTTGATGTGTATCGTGGTCCAAACATTGGAGTTTACATTAGTGTTAATGATGATACGATTTTACTTCCAATGGGATTTGCAAAAACTAAAGCAGAAAAATTAGCAAAATATCTTGAGGTAGATTACATTTACACATCAATTGCAAATACGAGATTAATTGGTGCATTATGTGTAATGAATAACAACGGAATTTTGTTGCCAAAAACTGCATTTGAAAATGAATATGAATTTCTCAAAAAAGAATTAGATTTAGAAATTGGAGTACTAGATTCAAAATTAACAGCATTAGGAAATGTGATTTGTGCTAATGATAAGGGAGCTGTTGTGTCACCATGGTTATCAAAAGAAGACTGTCAAACCATTTCAGATGTGCTCGGTGTCGAAACAATCCAGAAAAAAATTGCAGGATTCAATCAAACAGGAGTTGTTATGGTTGCAAATAATTCAGGAGCTGCAATTCATCCTGAAGCAGATGAAGAAGATATGAAGACATTTTCCAATTTATTAGGCGTGAAAATAGAGCAAAGTTCCATCAATAATGGAATTCCATATGTCTCATCAGGTATTCTGGCAAACAATAATTGTATTGTAGTCGGTTCACTTACTACAGGTCCAGAGATTATGATGTTAACTAGAGCTTTTCTAAATTAAGAACAGAGTTAGGGTCTTCAGTTAGTTTTTCTAGAGAAATAGTTCCTTCCTTTCCATCTTGCATATCATGCAAGACAACATTTCCATTTTCAAGCTCCTGAGGTCCAACAATGATAGAGTATCTAGCATTTCCAGCGTTATCCATTTGTTTTTTTAGATTACGTCCAGCAAGATCAATGTCGGCTGGAATATTGTTTAATCTCAACAATGATGTAATAGAGTGAGCAACTTTTTGCATATCTTCATTGATGTAAACAACTGCAACTCTATTTTGTAAAACTTTAGGAATTATTTCTTGTTCCTCCATGGTAAGAATTATGCGCTCTACCCCACCGGCTACACCAGTTGCACCAAGATCATCACGTCCAAATGCTTTAGTTAGTGTATCATATCTTCCACCACCAGCTAGCGCACCAAGTTTTGAATTTTTATCAAATACTTCAAAGACCATTCCAGAATAGTAGTCTAATCCACGAACTATACCGAAATTAATTCGAACATTTGAAACTCCTCTATTTTCTAATGAATCAAATAGTTGTTTTAGTTCATCCCATGATTCAAGTTGTGTAGTATCAAAAATTTTTTCGACTTCAGAAATTCTTCCCTTAACTTGAGAAAATTCTAAGATTTTTTCAAGTTTAGCTGGTTCATAGCCTTTTTGAGTAAATTCAGTCAAAATTTCATCTTTTGATTTTTTTGCAATCTTGTCAATTGCTCTTAGAATATCTGCAATTTTTTCAGAATCAGTTGTTTCAAATATTTTGTTAATGTATGATTCAACAAGATTACGGTGGTTAATGTCAATTACAATATTCTTGAGCAATAATGAGTCAAACAGTCTTGATGTTAATTCAATAATTTCAGCCTCAGATTCCAAAGTTTTCTTGCCATAAACTTCAATATCCCATTGATGAAAATAGCGATATCTTCCTTTTTGTGGTTCATCATATCTAAAAACACCGCCGAATGCAGAAATTTTTGCTGGAAGTTTCATTGATTTTTGTGCCGTGGCATATCTTGTCAAACCCATAGTAAAATCAAATCTTAATGCTACCTCACGATCTCCTTTGTCCTTAAAGTAATAGATTTCATCTCGTATGGCAGGACCAGATTTTGTTTCAAGTGTTGATAATGATTCTAAAACAGAAGGCTCCATAAATGAAAAACCATACAAGTTAGACAATTTTTTAAAATGACTTCGAATATGTTCTATGTTTGAATTTTCTGTAGCCTCAAAGTCTTTCATTCCTCGTGGAAGTTCCATGGTAATTATTTGACAAGTTGTTATGATTTAGATATTTCTTTATTGTAAAATCAGATAAATATCTCGAAAAATAACAAGAATCATGGCAAAAAGCATTAGTTGTAAAGATGCAGGAAAAGACTGCGGATGGTCAGCATCAGCTGATAATGAAGAAGAATTGATGACAAAAGTTACAGAGCACGTCTTAGCAGAGCATAAAGAAATTGAACTTAATGCAGAGAGCATTTCAAGTATCAAATCACTAATTAAAGAAAGTTAGTTGGCAAACTATGCAGAACTAGACAGTTTTTGATTTTTTTAAAAAAATGGATAATTGATTAGTAATTTCTTTTATGTGATTATTCCATTAGAATTCATGTTATCACAAGAAGACAATGAGTTCATTGAGAAATTAGCCAGATGGGCGGAATTGATTGGGGTGAATTTAGATAGAGATTGAGAGCAAGTCTAAATTTGACCAGTTGCAAGTCCCATTGCTTCACCAAAGTAATATCCAGAAAGAATAGTTCCAGTAGACCAAATACAGGAACCGCCAAATGTATACAAGATAAATTTTGGGATTTTCATTTTTAAAAGCCCAGCAGGAACAGAAATCATTTCACGCATGACAGGAACCATTCTTCCAAGAAAAACTGCTTTGTCCCCATATTTTTCAAACCAATCCTCGACACGTTTCAATTTTTTTTCAGAAATCCTGAAATGTTTTAGATAGCGTAGTAAAACAATTCTTCCAAGTTTTAGAGCAATAAAGTAAAGAGACGATGTTCCAATAGTTGCTCCAAGTGCTCCTAGAAGTATCATTGGAATAATACCTATTAGAGAAATCCCTTGCTGAGATGCTAAAAATCCAGCAGTCGGAAAAACAACCAACGTAGGAATTGGAGGGACCAAAGTTTCAATCAAAGCTGCTAAGAAGATTCCTTGATAGAGATGTTCCCCTAAAAATTCTGTGATAAATACAACAAATGAATCAAAAGGTTCCATTTGATTTTGAAAATAAAATCGTATTAAATTACTTTACGAGAAAAAGATAGAATTAGAAATTATTTTATGACTAGGGATTAGAAGAAAATCATCCCAAGGGTGTCACATTTTGATATTCCATCAGACAATCCAGAAGGAGCAGAAAAATTCTACAAGCAAGTATTTGATTGGAAATTTGAAAAATGAGACAGACAGATGACTATTGGGTTATCAATACAGATTCTGAAGAAGACCCAGGAATTAATGGAAGGTTATCTAAAAGAATTCCAGATCAAATAGGCATGACAAACACAATCACAGTTTCATCAATTGATGAATTTTTAAAGAAAATTATTGAGAAAAATAGACAGATAATTGTTACAAAAATGGTAATTTTCAAAGTTGGATGGTTTGCACAATGTATGGATACTGAAATGAATGCATTTGGAATCATTGAAATGGATTCTAAAGCAGAATAATACCAACTAGATTAATAATCAGACAAAGTCAGAACATACAATTGAGTTACAAATTTTTAGATCATGCAACAGATGCAATTATTGAAGTTACGGCAAAAGATCTTCATGAAGCTTTTTCAGTAACAGCAGATGCTGTCATCAACTTGACACTTGATCAGGACAAAGTAGAAGAAAAAGGACAAAAAGAGTTTTCTGCACAAGGCAAAGATTTGAGATATTTGCTATTCAGTTGGTTAGAAGAAATACCATTTTTGTTAATTACTGAAGGGTTTGCGATTAAAAGAATAGAATTTGACATTAGTCAAAATCAAGATTACAAAATAAACGCAATTGCATATGGCGAACCACTTGATTTTAACAAACACAACTTCAAAGTGGAAATAAAGGCTCCAACATTTTACGACATGGAAATCAAACAAGATGACGGGGTTTTTATGAGATTTTTACTTGATTTGTGATTTTTGTAAAGATTTCTTTGCAACTATTTAGAAGAAATTATACGTGTTTTTTAAAAGGCTCAAAAACAAAGGAATTTTGTGAGCACAAAATTAGGAATATTTGCAGTAATTTCACTCTCTTTACTTATGTTAACGCCTGCTTATGCTAATGTTACCTCATTTTCATTAGACAAGAGTTTTTTCACAATAGATGAATCCTTTAGTTTTAGTGGAGAACAAGAAGGAAAAGAAATTGTATATATCATAATTCGCAATCCAAATGGAAGTTTCAAAGGAATGTTATCTGATCCTGTACCGGGTCAAGGAGAATTTTCTGTGATACCAAGACCAGTTGAAAATTTCTTTGCTAGTGAAGGAATATACAATGCAACAGCATTTACAGATAGTCAAAAAGAAGAAGAAGGAGTTACGATAAAAATTGAATATGATGGAAAGAAAATTTTTGAGATCCCAGATTTTGTTTTGCAATTAAAACCTATTTCAGATAAAGAAGTTGATGAGTTAAAGACAGTTTCATTCACTGCCAGTATTACAGATAGTTCTGTTGAAGGAGAAGTGTATAGTTTAGAAAAAAATCCACCTAGCGATGCAACAATTAATTCCAGTACAGGTAAATTTACATGGACTCCATCAAATTCTCATGGAAATAATCCAGGTGCAGAGTATACTTTTGATATTGTTGTAACAAAAGGGAGTCAAACAGATAGGGACACAATTACAATCACAGTTAACGAACCTGATGCAGTAAATCCAGAACCAAAGCCTGAACCAGAGGAGAAAACAAATACAAAGCAAACAACAAATGAGCCAAAAGAATTAGAGATTCCTGCACCATTTGTGGATGAAGCAAAAGATCCTCAAAGTTATGTTGACAGATACAATGATGAGGCAGGTTACAAAAAGTGGTTTGATGACAATTAT
>REGK01000024.1 GCA_003702545.1 Candidatus Nitrosopumilus sp. | reverse complement strand
ACTTCTTTTAGTTTCTGTTTTTTCTGATCTTTTGAAACTTGTTTTAATGATAAATCAATGTCTCCACGTTGAGGATTTACCTTTTTTACAAGAAGGACTTTTTTCTCCCCATTTTTAACAAATCTATTTACAGATCTTATCCATCCTGGAGCAATTTCTGAAACATGTAAGAATCCTTGTAAATTATCATATTCATCTAATGTAACATAGGCGCCATGATCCATGATTTTAGTCACTGTGGCAAGAACAATTTCTCCTTGTTCTGGCATTTCTTGAACTTCTGTAGACATTTCTTCTTAAACTCCTAACTGTGTAAATTAATGTTGCTGGCTAGAAATCAATTCCCTTTTTGGCTTTGATTCCTTTCTGAAATGGGTGTTTAATCTCTTTCATTTCTGTGACTAGATCTGCGATTTCTATTACTTCATCTTTAGCATAATTACCAGTTAGAACTAAATCTAATCCATCAGATTTTGATTTTATCAATTTTAACACATCAGCTACAGAAATCAGGTCCAAATTTACTGCATAATTGATTTCATCTAAAATTACAATATCGTATTTTCCTGATTGAATTTTTTCATTACTAATCCTTATTGCCTCTTTTGCAACTTTTTCATGATCTTCTTTTGGACTTTTATCATCAATTATGCCTACAAACCCTTTTCCAACTGCAACCATTTCAAATCCAGGCTCAAGTTTTTTTGTTGAATCCATCTCTCCGTAATGCCAAGAACCTTTGATGAACTGGATCATACAGATCTTTTTATCATAACCTGTAGCTCTTAATGCAAGTCCCAATGCTGCAGTTGTTTTGCCTTTACCTTTTCCCGTGTATACAATTGTTAAACCACTACTCATGATATTTTCTCCTATTATCTAACTAAAAACATTGAGTATTTGTCAAATACATCGATTTAAATAAAAAAATAATATTATTCAGACAAATTGAAAATCCCAAGAATTGTTTTAGCAGGAACTAGTAGTGGAGTTGGAAAAACATCCATCACTTGTTCAATAATTTATGCACTTCAAAAACAAGGATATTCTGTTCAACCATTCAAAGTTGGTCCAGATTACATAGATCCAAGTTATCTCTCAAGTATTTCAAAAAATGATACATTCAACTTGGATGTTTGGCTAATGGGGAAAAATCATTTGTTATCAAGTTTTATTTCGAATTCAAAATCTAATATGTCTGTAATTGAAGGTGTAATGGGATTTTATGATGGATTTGGAGGTGATACTAACTATGCTAGTACGCACCATGTAGCTTCTATCACAAAATCTCCTGTAATTTTGATTCTTGATGCAAGCAAAACTGCTCGTTCTATTGCAGCAACAGCCTTGGGATTCCAGAAATTTCATAAAAACTCTAGGATTTCAGGAATAATTCTCAATAAAATAGGCAGTAAAAAACATGAAAATCTATGTAGACAGGCTCTACAAAAAACAAAACTTCCTATTGTAGGTGTAATTCCAAAAGATCCATCTCTTAGTTTAGAATCAAGACACTTAGGATTGTTTTCTACTTTGGATAATAAAATTCTCTACAAAAAAATTCAAAAAATCTCAAAAAATATTTCAAAAAATTTGGATATTAATCAAATTATTAAAATTCTAAAAAATACTTCTGACCTTCAAAAAATCTCTAAACCTTTTCATAAAAAATCAAAAACAACAATTGCAGTTGCATTAGATACTTCATTTAATTTCTATTATCAAGATAATTTGGAAGCCCTCAAAAGAGAGGGAGCTTCATTGAAATTCTTTAGTCCTGTTAATGATAAAAAAATTCCAAAATGTGATGGATTGTATATTGGAGGTGGGTTTCCAGAAATTTTGGGATCTAAATTAGCAAAAAATCAAACTATGAAAAAATTAATCAAAAATCTTGCTGAAAATAATCTCCCAATATATGCCGAATGTGGAGGCTTGATGTATCTTACAAAGTCTATCTCATCAGACAACAAAAAATACAAAATGGTGGGGATTTTTGATGCAGAAACTTACATGACAAAAAGAATGAAACTAAATTACACCAAAGGAAAAACTAATCATTCAATAATTTCTGAAAGACCTCGCAGTATTCAAGGTCATGAATTTCATTACTCCAAACTAGATTCTGTATCTTCTGATTCAAAATTTGCTTATGAATTAGAAATTGGTGATGGAATAAAGAATCACAAAGATGGCCTGATTCAATATAATTCCCTTGCATCCTATGGGCACCTTTACTTTGATAGTTCCAATTATGCAGAAGATTTTGTTAAAAACTGTATAAAATATTCAAGAACCTGATTCTGCTCTAATTAACTTGAAAATTGCATTAATTATTGCTGAAGCAGAAGAACTACCTCCTTTTCTTCCCAAGTTTGTGATAAATGGTGCTTCTTCTAGTTGTGATAGTTCCTCCTTTGATTCTGCAGCACAGATAAAGCCTACTGGAATGCCTATGATTAGCGCAGGCTTGACTATTCCTTCTTTTACCATCTTTATCACCTCTTGAAGGGCTGTGGGAGCGTTTCCTATGGCTACAATTCCTCCATCAATATCTGATTTTGCAGCCCTCATTGATACCTGAGAGCGTGTTTTTCCTTCTTTTTTTGCCAATTCCATAATTTCAGGCTTTGAGATATTACAGACTATATCATTTCCAAAATCTTTTGGATTTTGTTTGTTAAGTCCTCCTATTACTCCATTTACATCAACAACAATACTGCAACCATTCTTCAATGCCTTCATTCCACTTTCAATTGCATCTTTGTGAAAAATTATCTTATTTTTTTCTGCAAAATCAAAATCTGCAGTAGAGTGAATAATCCTTCTAACAATTGGCCATTCTTTTTCATTATATGAATGAGATCCAATCTCATCTTCAATCATCTGCATGCTTGCATCTTCTATTGATTGACCTTTCTTAGTTTGCATCTTCTACCTCTTTTGCCCTTTCAATAATTAAATCAATAATTTTTTCATCGGTTCCAATATGTTTTGTAATAAAAGCATCTTTGAGAGTAGAATCTTTAAGTGCTGGTATCAAATCATTATTGATATCAGTTTTTACATGTGCCCCTTCATGTAAAAAGTAAAACACAATCACCAAAACTTTTGGTTGATCTTTTTCACAGTTTTTTATTCCTTCAGAAATATCTGGCTGTTCAATCTCTAACCAACAACGACTAACATTTCTGTAAGAATCTTTTAGTTCATCTACAATGTAGTTTAGTGATCTCTGTGCATTTGGATCCTTACTACCATGACCAATAATCATTACATCAACATCTTTGTTAGGTAATGTGATATTGTTTTCTTTGAGAGTTGTTTTAATTCTACTTTCAACAATATCTACCAAAGTTTTATGCATGCTCATTGGTTTAGTTATTAGAAACTTCACTTGTGTATCTTTTTGAAATTTCATTGTATCCGTTACAGCAATCTTGACCTTTTTTCCTGGATATAGAAAATATGGAACTATAGTCAATGAATCAATGTCTTCTTTGAGGCATTTTGAAATTCCATCTTCAATGTATGGTGGTTCTACCTCCAAAAAGCAATAATCTGTAAAAACATAGTCTCCCTTCGCCTTTATTCCTGCACAAATAGTCTCTAATTCTTCTCCTGCTTCCCTTTCTCTACTGCCTCTATCAATAATCAATAATCCTCGCTTCAATTCTCAATCCTCGCTATAGCTATAGTCAGATTTGGTGGGAATTTCTGCTTTTCTACAATTAATTTGCCATTTGACACTAGGATTGCGGCTGCTTCAGAAACACTAGCTGTTCCTTCAAAGGCTTTTACAGTATCTGAAGGATTAGGGGCTGGAACTTTAGCCAAATCCTCCCTATTGACATATTCTACTGGAATTTCCATCTCTTTTCCAGCATCAATCAATCCTTGTACATCTTCAGGTTTTTTTATAGAGACTAGTTTTGCTATTGACTTTGAACTGAGTTTGAATTTCTCAAGACAATCACTAATTCCTTTCTTGATAGTTTCTTTTGATGTATCCCAGTGCAAACCTATTCCAATTACCAAACTTGGAGGTCTGTAAATAACTGATTCAGATGATAAATTATCATCAATAATTTTATCTGAAATTATTAAATTTGCTTTAGATTTTGAATTCTTTAATTCATCTATGGTGTTGTATATTGAAACATTTTTTGGTAATTGTTTATACCAATTTTTTTCACCTGCCTCTTGAAAAACTCCTATTGGTTCTTCATTCACCATATGTGCACTAATTCTAGTAACGTTAGAGTCATCATCAATCTTCCAACCAAAATCTCTGCCAACTAAATCAACTGCAATAGTTTTGTTCACATCAGCAGCTGTAGTAATTACTGGTTGTGCTTGTAATCTTTCTGCAATTTTTTCAGTAAGTTCATTTGCACCACCAATATGACCAGATAACACACTAATTACAAAATTTGTTTTATCGTCAATCACAATTACCGCAGGATCTGTTTTTTTGTCTTTTAGGTGAGGTGCTATTAGTCGAATCACCGCACCTAGAGAAAATAGGCATATTATAGCATCATTATTTTTGAAAAGTTCAACAATTTTCTCTGATGTAGGCTGTGAATACCATGTGATAGAGTCATTTTGACTAGAAAATTTAGCAGGTGCAAAAATTTCCCATTCTGGAAAAAATTCTTTTAGAGTTTGACCAATACTGATACCATTTTTAGTAATAGCAAGAACTGAAATTTTTTCCATATTCCAAATTTTGTTGATTTAATAAAATACCTTACCCTTTTGATTCCCTTGCTAAGATATTTCCCTCAAAATCAAATAATATGACATCAATTGGAACTTTTTCTTCACTGTGTTTTCTCATATGTCTATAGACTTCTACACAAATTAACTCAAAAAACCCACTCACATTATTTTCTTGTATAATTTCTGAAACATGTCTTGCAGTATTTGCTTTTTTAATGCTATCAATAGTTTTTTCACCTGCATTGACTTTTCTTGCTAATTCTGCTAGAAAATTCATGTCTACTTTGGAACCTTTAACATGAGTTTGTTTTACCCCTGCTGCCATTTTTGCAAGTTTTCCAATGAATCCAACCACGTATGCCTTTTTGATATTTTTCCTACCACATTGTTGAATGGTGTAACCTGAAAAATCTCCCATTTGTACAAAACAATGCTCTGGAAGATCTACAATCTTTTTTGCAAAATCTTCACTTCTTCCGCCAGTTGTTAATACTACTGTATCATTTCCCATTGCAATTGATACATCCAAGTTTTGTCTAATTGACGCAGCATATGATGCAGTTGAAAATGGAATTACAATTCCACTTGTACCTAAAATTGAAATTCCATCTTTGATTCCTATTCTGGGATTATCTGTTTTTGGTCCTAATTCTTTACCTTTTGGAACTGATATTACAACTCTAATTCCTTTTTCATTTAGAATTTCTTTGCCTATTTCCTGTAGATTCTCTGTAATCATTTTTCTTGGAACTGGATTGATGGCTGGTTTGCTGATTTCCAAACCTAAACCTGGCTTAGTTACTATTCCAACTCCTTCTCCACCATCAATTTCAATTTGATTCTTGTTTTCATTAAATGTTAATTCAACTATAATTTCAGCACCATGTGTGACATCTGGATCATCTCCGCCGTCTTTTATTACAGAACATTTAGCTTTGTTTTTTTCAAATTCACATGAATTAACAGGAATCTTAATGGTGGTTTTCTTGGGCAGAGTAATTTCAATCTCTTCAATCCTTTCCTGTTTGATGATTGATAGCAAAGCAGCTTTTGATGCTGCAGTGGCAGAACTTCCTGTTGTATATCCTGTTCTTAGTTTTTTCTCTTCTGCCACAAACTGATGTAATCATTTTACTGTATTAACTCTTGTTTACTATTCTTGATTTTCAAAATAGATTTAAAATAAAAACTACTTGGAATTTCTATGGAAAAACCTCTACAAATAGTAATTACTGGTGCCAGTGGATTTGTGGCAAAAAATCTTAGAAAACATTTGTCTGAGAAAAATGTTCATTTAATTTCAATATCTAGAAAAAATTTCAAATCATTCAAAAATGAAACCAAAATCATTTCTAAAAACTATGAAGAAAAATTAATTTTGCCAAAAATAAAAAATTCAGACGCTTTAGTTCATCTTGTAGGAATTGGAAAACAATCCACAAAAACTGATTATGAATTAATTAATTTTCAATTGACACAAAAAATTGTCAATTTATCAAAAAAAGCAAAAATCAAAAAACTTGTTTTTACAAGCGGACTTGGTGTTTCTGTTGATACCTCTATAGGATATTTTATCTCAAAATTTAAGGCTGAAAAATCTATTATTGATTCAAAAATCAACTATACAATTTTTCGACCATCATATATTGTAGGCAAAGATGATCTTTTCACAAAATATCTAAAAAAATCTATCAAAAAAAATAAAATCATTATTCCAGGTTCTGGAAAATATGTTATACAACCAATCTCTATAGAAGATGTTACAAAATTAATTTTCCAATCAATTGTTGATAAGAGATTTAAAAATAAAACATTAGATCTTGTAGGACCTGAAATAATCTCATTTAAAAAATACATTCAACTGTTCTTACAAAAGAAAAAAACTAAACTGCATCATATTGATATTGAAGATGCTTATCATCTTGCCGTAACTAACTCAAAATTTGATTATGGTGTAGATGATCTAAATATTCTAGTTGGAAATTTTGTTGGTGATTACAAAAAACTTAGAAATCTATCCAAAATGAATTTTCAGTCAGTACAAGAATTGTTAAAGACCGGCGCCTTGCTTTAATGCATCTGCTTTGTTTGTTTTTTCCCAACCAAATTCAGGTTCATTTCTTCCAAAATGACCATATGATGCTGTTTTTTTGTAAATTGGTCTTTTTAGATCTAGTTGAGAGACAATCCCTGATGGTTTCATATCAAAATTCTTTCTAACTAAATCCTCAATTTGATTTTCAGGAATTTTATTTGTTCCAAATGTGTTTACGTATAATGATACTGGTTCTGCAACTCCAATTGCATATGCAAGTTGAACCTCACATCTATCTGCAAGGCCTGCTGCAACCAAATTCTTTGCAATATATCTACACATGTAACAAGCTGATCTGTCCACTTTTGAAGGGTCTTTGCCAGAAAATGCTCCCCCACCATGTCTTCCAAAACCACCATAGGTATCTACAATAATTTTTCTTCCAGTAAGACCTGCATCTCCATGTGGTCCACCAATTACAAATTTTCCAGTTGGGTTAATGTGAATTTTGATATTATCATTCCATAGATCTCCTAATACTGGCTTGATGACCTTGTCAATAATCTCTTTTTTGATTTCTTCTTGAGAAATTTCTGGTGCGTGTTGAGTAGAGACTACTACGGTTTCAATTCCAGTAGGTTTGTTATCTTCATATCTTACAGATACTTGTGATTTTCCATCTGGTCTGACCCATGGTAATGTTTTGTCTCTTCTTACTTGGGATAATTTTTGAATTAGTTTATGTGCTAACAAAATTGGCATAGGCATCAATTCTTCAGTTTCATTTGTTGCATATCCAAACATTAATCCTTGATCCCCTGCACCCTGTTCTTTTTCTTCAGTTGCTGTAACACCTTGACTAATATCTGGACTTTGAGAATGTAATCTTAAATTTACTTGACAAGTATCTGCATCAAACATCAAATCTTTATTGTCATATCCGATTTCTCTAATGGTTTTTCTAACTAGTTCTTCTTGTGCTTTTTTATCCAAATTAGCTTTTGATGTAACTTCTCCTGAAACTGCAACAAAATCAGTAGTCACCATTGTTTCAACTGCAACTCTAGAATCTGGATCTTGTCTAAGAAATTCATCTAAAAATGCATCTGAAATATTATCACATACTTTGTCTGGATGTCCTTCTGTTACTGATTCAGATGTAAACAGAAAATTATTTGTCATAAAACTCACTACCTACTAGAGTTCATTTTCTAGTTTAATGAATAATACGTTGTTACCTCTTACGATAACTCTACCATAATTTGCGATAGTCTTACCTTCATGTAATTCCTCAGCATCTGTCATAATCAAATTCATGTATGAATCAACATTATCCATTTTACCTTTGTATTCGACTTCGTTCTTCAGTCTTACGGTAACTTTCTTCTTTGTACTTTTTTGAAGAGTTGTTAGAGGTCTTTTTGCGCTATTTGATTGAGACACTAATTGTTCACTTGTTTTGCAACTTTGTTCTCTAGAATAAAAGCCTTACCTCCTTTGAAGAAATAGAAATTCCTTAAATTTTTTCTTCTTTTTCTAATAATAACACTCATGATTTCAACTGGTTTGGAAAAATTAGACAAATCTCTCTCTGGAGGAATTCCCGATGGTGTAATTGTTGATATTTTTGGAAAAAATGGAACAGGAAAAACCCAACTATTATTACAATTAACAATAAATTCCATTAAAAATGGTGGTCATGTTTTGTATTTTGATACAACAGGTGGGTTTAGACCTGAAAGAATTTTGGATATTCAAAAAGAATCTACATCTCAATCAGATTTTCTTAATCAAATTACAGTTTCAAGATTAACTAACACCTCTGAACAAATCAATTCGATAAAAAATATTGAAAGGAATTTTTCATTAATTGTCATTGATAATGTAACTGATTTATTTTCTTATGAATATCAAAAAAATGAACTCATTTTTGAGAAAAATTCTTTGTTTATGAAATACATGTATGATTTGGCCAATCTTGCAATATCAAATAGAATTCCTATTGTTGTTACTAATATGATAAGAAATCTAGAAGGAAAAGAAATTGAAAATATGAAAAGTGCAATTGATCCATTTACTCATATCAAAATACATCTAACAAAAAATTCATCAAAATTTATTGGAAAAATTTACTCTCCGTTTATACAAAATTCATTTTCTTATACTATTGACAAATCAGGACTATCTTCTTCTGAAGATATTTAACGGTCAATAAGGAAGTTTAGTAATGGCAGGAATTTTTGATTCTATTCCAACTATTACTGTAATCATGTTTGCACTTGGACTAGTTGGTGTAATTGTTTATGAAAGATCACGATCTAAAACACCCGATGAATCCGATTCCTGAATCTCTGTTTGAGAATTTTGGTTTTTCCAATCTAACTGAAATTCAAAAAAAGGCTTCACCAATTATTTTACATAAAAAAGATTGTCTAGTAATTGCTCCTACTGGTTCTGGAAAAACAGAATGCTCTGTTATCCCAATTTTTTCTTTATTAAAAAATTCTAGAAAACCCGGAAAAATAAAGGCTCTTTACATTACTCCTTTACGTGCCTTAAACCGAGATGTCTTTCGAAGAATTACAAAATATGCTCACCAAAGTGAACTATCTATTGAAATCCGACATGGTGATACAACACAAAAAGATAGAAAAAAAATTATTGAAAATCCTCCTGACATACTAATTACAACTCCTGAAACCCTGGTTATTCTTTTAACTCAAGTCAAATATCTTGATGCTTTATCAGAATTAGAGTGGATTGTAGTTGATGAGGTACACGAGCTATTATCCAGTGAAAGAGGGACGCAACTTTCTCTAAGTGTTGAGAGATTAGAATTTAATTCTAAATTACCTCTGACAAAAATAGGATTATCTGCTACCGTTGGAAATTTTGAAGAGGCAGGAAAATTTGTTGTAGGTACTAAAAGAAAATGTGAGATAGTCAGAGATACTTCTGTACGAAAATATGATGTAGAAGTAAAATTTGTAGATGGAACAATTTCTGATGTAGCAGAAAAAATTGTTGAGCATGTATCTGAATTAGATTTGGATTCTCCAATTCTCTTATTCACAAATACTAGGGGTGAATCAGAATTTCTAGCCTCAATTCTAAAAGAAAAATCTACCATTCCCATTGAATTACACCATGGTTCTCTTTCCAAAGAAGTTAGAGAAGAAACTGAACAAAATTTACGTGAAGGAAAAAGAGGTATTGTTGTTTGTACATCTTCACTAGAATTAGGATTGGATATTGGTTCAGTTGAATTAGTTATTCATTATGGTTCACCTAGACAGGTATCAAAATTAGTTCAAAGAATCGGCCGAAGTAGACATAATCGTAATGCATCTGCTAAGGGATTAATCATTACAAATAACTCTGATGATGAATTTGAAGCACAGGCAATTCTTCAAAGAATTAAAGAGGGTTCTATTGAGGAGCAAAAAATTCATGATGGTTCTCTAGATGTTCTAGCTCATCACCTAGTTGGACTAACAATGCAAATAGGAGAAATTTCCATTGACAAGGCATTTGATTTGATTAAAAGAGCTTACCCATTTAGAAATCTAAAACTAGAAGAACTTGTAGATGTATTAGATTTACTTGATTCAAATTATTTAATATTTTTTGATAGAACAAAAATGACTTTTTGGAAGAAAGGACGTTCTTTCAAATATTATTTTGAAAATCTTTCCACCATTCCTGATATTCTAAAATTCAAAGTATTTGATAGTGTAGGAAAAAAAATCATTGGAACTCTAGATCAACGATTTGTAGGTGATTATGGTGATTCAGGAAATATTTTTGTGCTAAAGGGGTCCCAATGGAGAATTCTAAATGTTGATGAGAAATCATTCACAGTAAATGTTGAGCCATTTAGAGGTGGAGGCATTACTGTACCGTATTGGGAAGGTGAGAATATTCCTATTGACTACAGAACTGCCAGAAAGGTGGGTAATTTTAGAAGTAAAGTGAGAAATGGCTCATTACAACTGACAAACAAAACAATTGAACAACTAAATTTTAATGAAATTTCTGAAGAAAATAATATTGTAATTGAATCTAGCAGATCTCAAGGCTCAATTGTACTTCATTCCTGCTTTGGAACAAAAATAAATTCCACTCTTTCAACACTACTTTCTTCCATGTTGTCTTCTATGTTAGGTTCTGTTGTGGATTCTCGCTCTGATGGATATAGAATTGCACTATCTTCTAGATCACGAATTTCAGAAAAATTATTTCTTGAAGTACTAAAAGATGATTATGATTTATTTTCAATGGTTACTGCATCTCTTGCTGGTACTCATAATGTAAATTGGAGAACTTGGTGTGTCGCAAAAAAATTTGGTATTGTAGGTAGAGGTGCAGTTTATGAAAGAAAATCTGCACGATTTTTGTATGAAAGATATGCAAAAACTGCACTTGTACAAGAAGCATTACGTGAGTTGTTTCATGACAAATATGATCTCAAAAATACTGACAAACTTCTAAAAGAAATTCGTGACGATCAAATTCATGTAAAATGGTTAGAAGTTGATCAATTCTCAAAATTGGCAGAACCAATACTAGATCATACATCAAAATATTATTCCTCTCCTGCGAATCTTGATAAAGGAATCTTAGACCTAGTAAAAGCTCGACTTGAAAAAACAAAACATCGCTTAATATGTGCTAGGTGTGGAAAATGGGAACGTGTTGTTGAAACAAATGAAGTAAAGAATATCCTGATCTGTCCTTATTGTAAAGGGCGACAAATCACTGCCACATTCTATTCTGATTACGATCTTTCTAAAATCATTCGTAAAAAACATGAAGGAAAAAAGCTGACTGGTGATGAAAAACATAAGGTAGATCGTGCCTGGAAAGTCTCTTCTCTTGTGGAAAATTTTGGTAAAACTGCAATTATTGTCATGTCTGGCTATGGTGTTGGTGCTGATACTGCTGCACGAATTCTGCGAAATATGGTTGATGAAGAACATTTGTTCAAACAAATCTATGAGGCAGAAAGACAGTATGTAGTTACTAGAGGCTTTTGGGATTCCTAATTCTTTTTTGTAATTTTTGAAAATGGTGTTAGGAACATCTCTATTCTGCCTTCTAAACCAGCTTTTGCATTAAGACCTGTTATTGAAACAATTTCTCCTAATTCACATTTGTCAATTAGTCTAGCTTGATTCCTCCATCCTTTTACCCAAATTTGTCCAGTATCATCTTCTACAAACATTTCTGATAATGCAATTGATTCTCCAGTTTTTGTTTGTACTTCCCGTCTTTCTGGTACTTTCAAAATTATTGCTTCTATACAATAACTATCATCTACTTTAACATCATTAATTTTTGTTCTAATTTGAGATAGCAAAGGAATACTTTCATCATTGTCTAGCTTCCTTACAAAAGAATTTTCATCTAGCGTTATTGAATTTCCATAAACTTTGGATGGCATGCACTCTATAACGTCTCCTTCTACGCAAATGCTAGTTGAATTTGATGAATCACTAATGTTGTATAGATTCTTTTGATTGTCTACGGCCAAAATCATATTTCTTCCATTCTCTGTTGGTGACATTGAAAGAACTCTTGCAATAACTGGCTCAGCTTCTTTACCTCCTTCAATCTCAATTATTGTTGCATCGTTTCCATGAATTTCCAATCCCTGATTTCCAGATTTCACTCTTACACCAAGTAATCTTACTTTTGCTGATTGTGAAATCATATTTGGAATTAATGACTCATCTTTTCCCCATAGAACTACTCGCATTCCACTTCCATCTTTTCCTTTTAGTCTCAATCTCAAGGCTTTTCCAGGCATGCCTCTGGAGTTTGTAAACTCCATACCACTAATTACACCATCAATTTCTCCTAAAACGACAAGATCTTTTTGACCTTCTTGTAACTCACTCACATCTTTTGTGATTGTATCTATAGTTGGAATCTCGCTTGTAGAATCGGTAGCTTCTACATTTGAACCTGAACCAATGTTAATTGTTGGTGAACCATCAAGATCAGATTTAACATATGCTTTAATTATTTTAATCAAGTCTCCTGGTTTTAGATTTTCAATTCCAGGAAGGTTTGCTTTATCGTCCCACAACTTTACACTTGCTGTAGAATTTGCATCATCATATACTGTCATAGTTCTGAGATAAAATGGAGACCCATCTTTTCTTGAAAATTGTTTTGCAGGTGATAGATTCAAAACTCTAGTTTCTAATGAAATTTCTTTTGCACCTGCATAGAGATCCTTTAAACTCATTTCTACTTTTAGTGGTCCTGATAATGTAACATTATAATCTGATGCAATTAAGAATAATGCACCTTGATCAGTTAGATAGCCTGCACCGATTTTTTCTTTTTTTAGTTTTATTTGATCTTCAATGATCTCTCTAGTTAATTCCGGTTTTTGCTCAATCAATTTATCAATAAGACTATCAAATTCAGACAAATCACGATTACTACCTTTTTTCTATTAATAAAAATTTCATTATGTTGCTGCACTGAGTTTATTTGATTTTTGATCGCTTTTAGCCAGTTTCAAATTTTTACTTGTAAATTTTTCTTGTTTTGGATATATTGTCTCTTTATTTGATTAAACTACAACAAAATCTATGATGAAACAACTCATTAACTAAATTAGTAGGATGATCGCAGTTTCAATATGTCATGCATTGATGTTAGTCATTTATCAAAATCATATGGCTCACTCAAAGCAGTAGATGACATCGTTTTATCAGTGAAACCTGGTCAAGTTTTTGGATTTTTAGGCCCAAACGGTGCTGGAAAATCAACTACTATAAAATTACTCACCACTTTGATTCCTCCTTCAAATGGTTCTTTGACCATTCTGGGAATTAATGCAATTGAAAATCCCTTAGAAATACGGCACAAAATCGGAGTGGTATTACAACAACCTAGCTATGAGCCTACCTTGTCCGTTGAAAAATCTCTTGATAAATATGGGATGATGTGGGATGTTCCAAAAGATCAACGTAAGGAAAGAATGGAACAACTATTGAAAGATTTTGATCTAGTTGAAATTCGAAAGAAAAGAAATGAAGATTTGTCTATTGGTCAGAGAAGAAGAGTGCAAGTAGCACGTGAGTTCATGCATGATATGGATTTGTTATTTTTAGATGAACCAACAGTTGGCTTAGATCCTAGTGCAAGACGAAAATTATTGGATTATTTAAAAAATAAAGTTAAAACTGGATTGACAATTTTTTATACCACTCATATTCTAACAGAGGCAGAATATCTATGTGATGAAATTGCAATTATTGATAAAGGAAAAATTGTAACAGTTGATTCTCCTGAAGCATTAAAAAATAAATTTGGAAAAGACAAAACTATTAAAATTCATTTATTGGAAAAAAATTCTAAAATTTCTAATTTACTAGAAGGAATATCTGATTGTAAAATAAATTTTGAATCTGGAACAAACATTGTGATTCATTCTGAACAATCTGAATTAGTTTTGTTAAAAGTTTTGAAAATTCTCAACGATAATGATATTGAGATAGAAGATCTTTCTGCAGTTCCAACAAATCTTGAAGAAATATTTCTAAAAATGGTGAGAGAAAATGCATCCGATAATTAGACTTGTTAATAGAAATATTACAATTTCTTTGAATCCTGGATTTTTAATTTGGCAGGTAATCTTCCCTTTGATCTATATTTTTGTAGCAGGTTTTGCATATGCCCCATTAATTCAAAATGTACCATTTGGTGCAAAAGATCTTGATTATCCTGCATTTCTAGCCTCAGGTATGATTGGCTTTAACATAATGAATAGTACCCTAGTTTCTGGAATCATAATCTGGAATGATCGAAGACATGGAATGTTTGAACAAATAATGTCTGGACCATTTACAAGAAGTCATTACATTCTAAGCAATATTTGCACTATAGGCATAATTGGTTTAGTTAGTGCTTCTCTTATTGCCTTAGTAGGATATCCAGTATTTTTTGAATCTGTAGAATTTTCATTAATTACAATACCTGTGATTGTTTTTGGTGCTATTACAGGTTCTGTTTTATTTGGTTCATTAGCATCAATAATTTCAACAAGACTACGTTCTAGTGAAGGGTTCAATGTAATAATTAACACTGTCTTTCTATTTTTTGCATTTGTTAGCTCTGCATTTTATCCTGCAGATAATGTTCCAGAACCATTACGTACTGCATTTTATCTAAACCCATTAACTTATCTAGTTGATGTAATCAGAGCAGGAATTTTTGGAAATATTACGGAATTTGTAATAATGGAAATGATAGTACTGGTTGGAATTGCTTCCACTCTTTTTGTTATTGCATCGAAACTTCTCACAAAATTAGATTTTTAAAAAAATTATTTTTTAAATTTTTCATACATTTCATTAATTTTTTTGATTACGTCTAAATTTTCATATTCAATTAAACTTAGATTTGGTATGACACAATGACCTCCAATTATCCCTGGATACATTTTTGGTCTGTTTCCTAAATTTTCATGTATTTCATCTGCAAATTTCCACATTTCATCAAAATCTATTCCTTCCTTTTCACAAATCATCTTTGTTATCTGTGCATAGTTAATCAACCATCCATAATATGATGTATCAACTAGAATTTTAGCAAGTTCACCTGTTTTTGTAGTTGACATCCAATCAACTTTCTGGAATCTTTTTTCTAAATCTGATTTAATTTCAGAATGAATTTCGTTATCATCTGAGGCGATAAATTTTGTATATTTTTTGATATCATCTAAGAATCTTTTATGAACCCCACGTACTGGTGAATATAAAACTGGAACACTAGATTTTTCTTGAATGTTCTTTGTAGTACCTGGTCTAACAGTCGAATGTATAATTATTGCTTTTAGATCTTTTAACTTTGGAATCCAACTTAATGTAATGTCTATGAACTCTGTTAATTCTCCTGGTAGACATACGTGAAGATATTCTGGATTTTTGATTGTTTCATTTTCCAAGTAATTTTTGCACTTTAAAGAATCTGTGTCAATACCCACACAATCAAAATTTCTTTCTTCTAGTAATCCAAATAATGTCTCGCCTACTTCCCCCATACCTAATACTATATCTGACATTGTACCTATTTTCAGAAAAATACTTCATGCTATATTCGTGTTACAGTTTTTTTGTTATTTAGAAAAGTAGCCCGAGGCAGATTCGAACTGCCGTCACGGGCTCCAAAGGCCCATATGCTTGACCTCTACACTATCGGGCTGCTAAATCGAGCACACTAACTCCCTTAATGAACTTTTTATTCTAATTTGCTTGAAACCAAACTAATTTTTGATAACTCTAATTAATTTCTCAATAGGATCTTCCATTTGATTTAGAATTTTTTTTGCTTTTTGTTGATTTAATTGCTTTTTAGATTCAAAAATCTTTGTTATTTGTCTTGAAACTTTTTTAGGATTTGTTTCTCTTTTAACTAATCCTTTTTTTACCAAAAAATTCTCTATTATATTTGGAACTGCATTATATGATATTGTAGGAATTCCCATCAATGCTGACTCCGCAGTCATAGTACCTCCTGAACCAATGAAAACATCTGTATTTTTTAGCAAATGTTTCCCATCAAATGACATTTTTACAACTTTAGCTTTTTTGCCTATCTTTTTTTGTAGTTTTTGAATTTGTTTTGGATATCTACCCAAAATAACAATATTTTCTTCAGCAAATTCAGAAATTATATTGTCAATAATTGGAATTATCTTATTTGATTTTTGAGTGTATGCTGCTTCCTCTTCTTCTATTCTTATCAAAACATTTTTTCTTTTATTTTTTCTAAATGGAAGTTTTTTAGATTCATCTGTTTTTCTTTTGATTGTTACTGCAGCATCAATTGATTTGTATGAAATAATGTTTTTTTCACTTATGCCAAACTTTGAAAATTCTTTCTTTGGGATTGTGTAAGGGATTAGAAGTTTCTGAATTAATGGTAATGTTAATTTCATCACTGCCTCAGCATGTGGTGAATCACAAAATGCTATGTGCTTAATTCCCAAACCAAATGAAATTCTTGCAGCTTCAGGTGAGCAAAAACTAATTACAAGATCTGGCGAAAACGCTTCAATTTTTCTAGTAAGCTTTTCCATCCTCTCTATTCCTGCTTTTAGTTTGGAATTTTTACTCTCTCCACCATGTTTACCTACAAAAATCAGGTCAAAATTACGAATTTTTGCTAATTTTGAAACTTCTTCATAATCTCTAGAAGTACACAAAATCTTGTTTTTTTTGCCTAATTTCTCAATTATTGGTTCAGAAAACAATAATTGCTTTGGAGTTAGAATATCTATCCATATTTTCAAGTAATTTTCATAATTGAAGTTAGTTCAATAAGTTTTTCTTAGTCCAATCCTAAGCTTAGTGTAATGGGGGGAACAAAAGTTGTTGTTTATGGTCTTAGTACAGAAGGATATGCCATTGCATCACAAATGGCCATTAAAGGCGCAGATGTTTACATAATTGACGAATCTACTCCATCTGCAATTTCATTAAAAGCTGAAATTGCCAAAACATATCCTAATGTATCATCTCTGAAAGAAGATGAACCATTATTAGCTATGGAACCAATAGAAGTAGCAATATCTAAAGCTCAATACTTGTTCTTTACTCCTAGAATAAGAAAAACTGGCCAGGATATCAAAACTGAAATTCATTCAAAATTTAAAGATGCAACCGCATCTTTAAAGAAAAAAAGCTCTGTTGTTTTTACTCTTCCCACAGGATTTGGAGGAAATAATGAAAATATTTCTTTACTTGAACATGTTACAGGACTAGAAGTCGGAAAGCATATTTCTTATTTTTACTATCCTTTAGAGGATATTGATAAACAACCAAAAATCATTGGTTCTTTTAACGGCAAAGAAGATCCCGTATTATCTGATCTTTTAACTACTGGAAAAAAAGAGAAAAACTTTGTTGCAATTTCATCATCTGAACATTTCCATGCAATTAATGTTCTATCACAATTTTCAAGTCTCTGTAGTGTACTAGAAGTTTGTAAATATGCCCAAGATGAAATTACAAAAAATGATTTATCTTCAGATGATTTTCAAGAAATATTTCTTGACGATATGGTTGGAGGCTTACTAGATCTCAAATCTTTAGGCTCATCTTTTGAAGGTGCAAACACACTCATGTATCTCATTAATGGAAGTGTCAAGGGAATTGATGGTTACATTAAACGACTCATAGACGAAATACGTGCAACATTAAAGAAAAATGATCTTAAAGCTAGTAGAACAAAAATTGCATTATCTTGGACACTTGATCAACATTCAATGCGTGGAGATAAAATTGAAATGCTTCAAAATCTGACTTCAAGATTACGTGATTATATTGGTGATGTTGAAGCATATGAAGATCCAAACTTTGATCTATTTCATAGTGATAAAACAACAATTGTTGTGGCATGCTCAAAATCTGATTTTAGAAATATTGAAAAAACTAAACAAGATTCTGATTTGATTATTGTTAAAGCAAATCCTTTATGCGAAACAATCCAATAATGGTATAAATTAGCTAAACGAGAATTCTGTTTAAATTGTCTAGTGGTAATGAATCTGATGAAATTTCTGTAAACGTTGTTTCTGAAAATGAAAATAATGAACAAACCTCAGAATCAGAATCTTCAGATACAATACAAGAAAATTTTTCAGAGTTATTGGATGCAGAAAAACAAAAAACTTCAGAATGTGAAGAAAAATTAAAACATATTTTAGCAGATTTCCAAAACCTTACTAGAAAAACTCAATCTGATATTGAAAATGGTGTTAATGCTAAAGTAGATGAATTCTTTTTAGATTTTCTAAAAATATATGATGATTTTGTTCGTGCAAGAGATGTCTTTTCTGAAAACAAAATCAATACTGAAGGTCTTGACTCAATTTTAAAAAATATGGATTCTCTATTGAAAAAATATGATGTTACTTCAATTGATGCATTAGGAGAAATTTTTGATCCAAATCTTCATGAAGCAATATCTGTAATTACTGATGCTGATTTGGATGAAAATACAATTACCAAAGAGATCAGGAAGGGATATATTTCTCAAAAGAGAATAATAAGACCGACATTAGTAGAAATTTCAAAAAAAGGATGATGATAAAAAATGGCTAAAGTAATAGGTATCGATTTAGGAACAAGTAACTCTGCTGCAGCAGTAATGATGGGTGGAAAACCTACAATAATTCCTGCGGCAGAAGGTCAAACCGCAGGCGGAAAGGCATTTCCATCCGTAGTAGCTTTTTCTAAAGAAGGTGAACTTTTAGTTGGTGAACCTGCTAGAAGACAAGCAGTTACAAATCCAGATAATACGATTATTGCAGCAAAACGAAAAATGGGTTCGGATTTTACCTTTAAAATTCAAGATAAAGAATACAAACCTCAACAAATTTCATCATTCATTTTACAAAAAATAAAAAAAGATGCTGAAGCATTTGTTGGGGAATCTGTTGAAAAAGCAGTAATTACAGTTCCAGCATATTTTGATGACAATCAACGTCAAGCAACAAAAGATGCAGGAACAATTGCTGGTCTTGATGTTGTCAGAATAATTAATGAACCAACCGCAGCATCATTGGCATTTGGATTAGATAAAGCAAAAGAAGACATGAAGATTCTTGTCTTTGATTTTGGTGGTGGTACCTTGGACGTCACTATTATGGAAATGGGAGGCGGTGTTTTTGAAGTGATGAGTACTTCTGGTGATACACAACTTGGTGGCACTGATATGGATAAAGTTTTGATTGATTACATTGTTGATGAATTCAAAAAGAAAGAAGGAGTTGATCTCTCTCAAGATACAACTGCAATGACAAGAATTAGAGAAGCAGCAGAAAAAGCAAAAATTGAATTGTCTACTGTAATGGAAACTGATGTCAATTTACCATTCATTGCACATGATCCATCTGCAGGAGCAAAGAACCTTGAATTAAGATTAACGAGATCAAAATTAGATGAATTAATTGGACCGATTGTAGATCGTTGTAAACCTTCTATTCAAAAAGCACTTGAAGATGCAAAACTTGCAAATTCTGATATTAATAAAATAGTAATGATCGGTGGTCCAACACGAATTCCACTAGTTAAAAAATTTGTTAGTGAAGTTATTGGAAAAGAAGTTGAATCAGGAGTTGATCCTATGGAAGCAGTAGCCATGGGAGC